>CAZDYX010000510.1:0-2407 GCA_964509775.1 uncultured Desulfobulbia bacterium
GGATATCCAATGCCCAAAGGGATTTTTTCGTAATCGAGTAGGTGGGCGCCCGGTAGCCGAGGACGGGTCGCCCGCTCTGTTCTTCAAGAATCGCCTTGGCCTTGCGGGTGTCCTCCCGGAATTCCTTTGACGTGAGGTTGTAAATCCGGCGGTGGAGATAGCTGTGGCACCCAATTTCGTGGCTGGCCGCTACGATATCCCGGACCAGTTGTGGGTGCCGCTCAGCTATCCAACCAAGGATGAGGAAGGTGGCTTTGATCCCGCGCTCGGCGAGGATTTGTAGAATCTTTCCGGTGTTCCGCTCGACCCGACTCTCCCGGCCGGACCAATCCTCCGGCCGGACAACGCCCTCGAAGGCCGAAATCTGGTAGTAGTCTTCGACGTCAATGGTGAGGTAGTTAGTGATGACGGCCATGGTCTTGTTCAGCGTTTTCCTTTTTGCGGTTTCACAGCGTAAGCCAAAGCAGATCTCCCGTATCGGAAAACATCCCGGGAAATATCCTGTTCATCGCGCAGGTCCCGCACATAGGCACGAATGTCAGCCATGATCCGTTCAAGTTGAAGCTGATTAACCATTATGTCTTTTAGAGCCAAAAGCACTACGAGCCAGTTGCTGAGTGGCAGGCCAAAGACAAGAAGATTAAGATCGAACTCTCCGTGGTGCCGGGGTCCAGAGCGAAGCAGAAGGCCAATGAGTCCGCACTAAGAGTTTGCGCTCAAAAGCGGCATAACCTCAATTTTATTGCAATTTTTTCCGATAAAAACCACGCGGCCTTTAAGCCGAAGGTGGGGGCCTCCTGTATCAAATTGGTCAACCGACCATGATTGAATAATGTTCCGGTATTGTTTTACAAGCTCAAACAGCACCCCTTAATTCCTCCAATCTGGCCCTCCACCAGTTGATGGAAGCGGCGGCAAACTCCCAGTCCATGAGGTCATCCTCCAAATCAAAGTTTTCTTGCCCATTTTTATCAAGTCGGGTACGGAAAGATTCTAAGCTTTCCTGATATTTTTTTTAAATAAAGCGTATTCAGCTTCATATCGGGATAATTTGGACATTCCAGTCATGATTAGATGTTCTGGAATACTACGTTAATGTTCCGGACACTAGTGATTACTAACTAAAAATGTAGCCCTTTTTTAGCTAACAGCCAAGGGGAGTTCTTTCTCTTCACCAGTCGCCTCATTAATGACCAAAATCTTACCCATATCCTCACGTTGTAATTGTTCATTTGCGTTTAAAAGTTCTACACCATAGATTGTTCCATCCGGAGCCATGTCTACATTTAATTCATCGCTTATCCGTATCGTTTCAACTTCGGTGCTTTTTTCGTGAAAACGAATATAGGCGATGTTGTAACGAGGATCATAAGATAATCTCATAGTATTTACTCCTTTTCAAATTGTTAAAAATAACGTGTGATAATAGTTATAGTTAACCAATCAGCAGCTTCCTTAACAGCGTAAACTTCTAGTTGTTTATTTTTATAACCCACATTCCACACCCCTTCACCAACCTGATAGGCTATTTTTTTGGCCGTTGTCATTTAGAACTGGACTCTGATCCAGTTACGTGATATATAGGTTGGCCATGAAAACGCCAACCGTTATCCAAGGACGCTTGGTCACCGACGGGGTTTTGGCCGCCAACTTTGGCAATAATTGGCGGAAAGTTACTTCATGATAAACCGCCGCCGTTGGCGGCGTGGACCGCTACAGACTATCAACCTGAGTAGTTCGTTTTTTCCTGCATCGCCTCCAACAAGGTTATAGGAAGGCCCTCTGTCAGCGACGAAATGGCATAGACATGGAAAAGGGAGATGAATCGCCGCGCATCCGCACTGTAGCCAGTAGCACACGGTCAGAAAGGCCGACGGGCGCAATCAAAAGCCCCGCTCGACCTTCTGCCAGCACATTCGGTTCTTTTGGGCGCTTCGTTACCAAAAGCTCATCTAATTTCCCCAGCAGGTTACCAAGCTGGATGATTTGGTGATCATTTCAACATCAAAGGTGACGAGCCTGGCACCAAACTCCTTTGCTACCTGTACGACAAGCGCATCCATTCCCCGCAAGCCGGTCTTTGCCGCGATACGTGATGCTTCGTCTGCTGATGCATGATCCATAATGACAAAAGATAAATGCTTCATGGATTTCAGGTTCTTCTTCACTTCAATGGCAAGTACCTCAGAACCGGTCCGGCGGCGCACGGCTGCAACAACTTCTACCAGAACAGAATACGGCATAACAGCGCGGAAAATACCTGTTCTGATTTTTTTCACTATGTCGAGAGCTTCTTGATGGCGGGGCTCTTTATCACTCGACTTTGGCCAATCAGGCTGCCTGCGCCAAGCTGTCGATAAGCTGTTTGATGAGATCGTCGGCGAATTCAGCGGACTTAGGTCGCAAA
>CAZDYX010000511.1:0-2402 GCA_964509775.1 uncultured Desulfobulbia bacterium
TTCAGTTGCTAATAGACTAAACACCTACAGACTATCCACCTGAGTAGTTACACTTAAAAAAGGGTTAAATGACGTGGAACAGTTGACCGGCAAAGGATTCCAGGATGAGATTGAGAAACGGGTGCGAAGGCATCTTTCCCCCCTTTTTCAACGCTATCGGATGAATATCGATCCCCTGGAGGCGACATTAAAGTGGAAGCCCATAGTCCTGGTGATCGGCAATTATTCTTCGGGGAAATCAACCCTCATCAATGAAATCCTCGGCCTGGAGGTGCAACGTACCGGCCAGGCCCCCACAGACGATTCATTTACGGTCATTACCGCTCCCACAGCCGATGAGGCCGAGGGAGAAGTCCCGGGTGCCAATCTGGTGAATGACGCGCGTCTGCCTTTTGCCTCTTTCAGATCCTACGGCGAGCAGTTCATGGCCCATTTCCGGATGAAGAAACTGAATGTGCCGGTGTTACAAGACGTGGCCATTATTGATACCCCCGGCATGCTTGATTCAGTCACCGAAAAAGACCGCGGCTATGACTACATGGCCGTACTCGGGGATCTGGCAAGACTTTCCGATCTCATAGTCTTGATGTTTGATCCCCATAAGGCTGGGACCATAAAGGAGACCTATACCGTCATCCGAAACACCTTGCCGGAGTCGTCCGGCGAGGATCGGATCCTCTTTGTCTTGAGCCGGATCGACGAGTGTGACAATCAGGCCGATCTGGTTCGTTCCTATGGCACGTTGTGCTGGAATCTTTCCCAGATGACCGGCCGCAAGGATATTCCCAGGATTTTTTTGACCTTTTCACCGCAAATCGCCCGCCATGTCGAGGGCCTTAATGTTTGGATGGAAGAGCGAAACGAACTTATAAAACGGATCAAGGAGGCCCCGGCGCTCAAATTGAGCCATATGCTGCAAAATGTTGATAAGCAGTTGCATGATTTGAGGATGGTGGTGGAGGCGATGAGCTCCTTTGGTCGCGAGGGCCGCACCCTCTTGGCTGAGGTGGCAAGGCTTGGCATGGTGATCGGCCTCATTGGTTTTTTCTCTCTTGATATCTTGTTCCAAAGGTTTCTTGGTTTTCCGTCGAGGATCTTTCTTGCATCCCTGTTGTCCGGGGCAGTGACGACCACTGACATCCTGATCCCTGCCGGAGGCTTTCTTGCAAGCCTTCTTCTCATGGTCCTATGGCTATTGAAATGGCGGCTCCCCCGTTTTATTAAGGGGCAACAGTCAGGAGTGGAGCGGTTGGTCTCCTTAGAGACGGAATACCAGAGGCATACCTGGTCAAGGGTCAAAGACCATGTCATCGGTTTACTTGGCCAGGCAGGTCTTAGGGATTTTCTGCCCTCCCACCGGATAAACCTGAATAAAATTGACAAGTTTCTGCGGGAGGATCTGCATGGTTTTTATGTACGGCTTCAGTGAGAACTCGGAGAATCGGGAGATAAGAGCAACTGCATCCGTTTCATCCCCGGCCATCATCCAGTGGACAATGCCCACCATATAATAGGGGTAGGGATGACTTCGCCCCTTCAGCCTTACCACCTGTTTTATTCCCAGCGGCTATTGAGAAGTTTCGATGCCACTCCTTTAACATGGAATCCCATTGATCCGCACTGGGTCAGATTATCAAGGCTATCGAAAGGGAATGGGTCGGTTTTTTTCGCGTTTCCGCATTTCCGGAATAACCCTAGTTAACTAACCTTCTGAATTAACATTATTTTTTTTTGGCTATTCCGTAAACGAGGAAACATTTCCGTGTTTACGGAAGGATTTGGGGAAAATTTTAATCCAACAAGGGTTTATTTGGATAATTGCTGTATTTTAGCATAAAAAAATACCATACTAAAAGAAAAACAACTGACCGACAGCTAGTTATTTTTATACAAAAATTAAATTAATTGATATTAATGTATCTACAGACAACAATAAAATAAAAAAAACTAATTAATTGTACTGCCTTTCATGCTTTTTGCATGTAAAAAAACCAAAACAATTTTTTATTAACAAACATACCGTTGGAGGGGAAAATGACAAATTGGAAGAGCAAAAAGGCAAAAGGTGTTTTCGTAGGATGTTGCTTATCGTTATTTTTGTTGCTTGCAGGCGACCTTGGCGCCACCACGATCAGTTATGACGTGACTGACCAAGGCAGCGGCACCTGGGAATATACCTATACGGTGACAAATGATAATCCGCCTTCGTCGGACCCCATCGAGGCATTCACCATCTATTTTGATTATTCGAAATATAGTGATCTGTTGGCGTCCTTTGTAACTGGCTGGGGCACAGATACTACTGAACGAGATGTCATTTTGGGAATAGAGGAAGATGGCTATTACGACGCTTGGACATTAGCCCGTATTTCGCACTTTTTTAAAAAATATAGTATTTTTAA
>CAZDYX010000512.1:0-1736 GCA_964509775.1 uncultured Desulfobulbia bacterium
GTCATTCCAGCACTCTGTTCAGTCCTCGCTTGACGGGGATGCTTTTAGCTGGAATGACGGCTGTGGAGATTTCGGGGTAATAGCTCAGACTATCTTGGGTTGCGGGCAAAGCCCGCCTTGGATTAGTACCATGTCAGCCATAACTCCGCATTTTCAAGCACGCGCTATGAGGTTAGTCGTTGAAAAAGATTATCGGAAAACTCCTTAAAGAAATATCCAAGGAAGCCAAGGGCATTTTTTCGAGCTTGGCTTGAGCCGCCAGCATTCTGTCGAATGGGTCACGGTGCAGAATATTCCACTCTCCTGCAAGTTGAGCATGTTCAGGTGTCACAGGTAGCGGTTCAAAACCGGCTTTAACTATCCATGAAGGAACGTCCTTGGCTACTGAAACGGCCTCAGGAAGCTTTCCCAGGCGAAATTTCGTGGTGATTTCCCAGACCGATGCCGCGCTGACGAATACCGCCCTATCCCGGTCTTGCATGAACCGTTTAATTGGCTCGGGTAATTTGGGATCGTCAAAAAGCCACCATAAAAACATATGAGTATCCAAAAGCATGGCTACAGTCCCCAAGCCTGTAACACCTCCTCAGGCAGAGGCTCAAAAAACTCATCGGTAACGGCACCCTTGGCAATTCCGGGTTTTCGCTCCTTTACCGGCGACACCGGCACCAACTTGGCATAAGGCTGACCAGCCTTGGCAATTATGATTTCCTCGCCGGTATGAGCACGGGCAAGCAATTTTGAAAAATGAGTTTTCGCTTCATGTACATTAACTGTTTCCATACGATAATCTCAGGGTGAAAAGTTGTGTTGTTGTTTTGTTATGGTCGAAGAAGTTTCGCCCAGGGACAAGCCTAGACTTAGTCCATGTACTTAGTCTAATCGAACTTATTGTTAAATGCAATATGTTGATTTGAAAGTTCATCAGAAAGTTTAATTTAACTATTCTCTCGGACGGCCGATATGTAACAATACAAATCGTGCGCAGACGAGCTGCGAAACTTTTCACAGTCAGAGACCAATGGGGAACGTCATGAAGATCAGAATCAAGCAGGTTAGCCAGGAGTTAGGGGTGCCGGTGTCAACCATTCGGTTTTGGCAGGAGGAATTCTCCGAGTTTATTACGCCGGAGCGAACCAATGGCGGCCAGAGGATCTATTCTGAAAAGGAGGTTGCCTCCTTCGGCCGGGTCAAGGACCTCGTGTATACGCGTAATAAGAGCATTGATGAGGCGAAGATGATGCTGCGCGGCGGGGCCACGGCGGAGGGAACCATAGACTGGCCGCGCCAATCGATTCTACTGACCGGCGGGACCGGCTCCTTTGGCAAGCACTTTTGCAAGGTGATGCTTGAGAAGTATCATCCCAGGGTCATCAGGATTTACAGCCGTGATGAATTGAAGCAGCATGAGATGCGGCAGGAGTTCGGCGAACCCGACAACCTCCGGTATTTTATTGGTGACGTCCGGGATGGCGACCGGCTGCGGCGGGCCATGGAAGGGGTTGACATGGTGGTCCATGCCGCTGCCTTAAAACAGGTACCTGCCTGCGAATACAATCCCTTTGAGGCGGTGAAGACCAATGTGCATGGCGCCCAGAACGTGATCAACGCCGCCATCGACACCGGGGTGAAGAAGGTCATCGCCCTATCCACCGACAAGGCGGTCAACCCGGTCAACCTGTACGGGGCGACCAAGCTCTGCTCGGACAAACTCTTCATTCAGGGCAATGCCTATG
>CAZDYX010000512.1:1746-2386 GCA_964509775.1 uncultured Desulfobulbia bacterium
GAGAGGGGATCCCGTTTTGCCTGTGTCCGCTATGGGAACGTCATCGGCAGTCGGGGTAGTGTTATTCCTGTTTTTCTGAAACAAAAGGCAAGCGGCCGGATCACCATCACCGACCCCCGGATGACCCGGTTCTGGATCACCCTTGATCAGGCCGTGGAACTGGTGCTCAAGGGCTTTCATTTCATGCAGGGCGGCGAGATTTTCGTGCCCAAGATCCCGAGCATGCGGATCATGGATCTCGCCCAGGCCATTGCCCCGGAGTGCGCCATTGACCAGATCGGTATCCGGCCCGGTGAGAAACTGCATGAGGCCTTGACCGGTGAAGACGAAGGGCGGAACACCCTATTCTACAAGGGGATATACATCATTATGCCCGGCATGTCCTGGTGGGACCGGAAAAATTATGTGAACGCCACAAAGATGCCTGAAAATTTTATTTACACTAGCGACAGCAATGATCAATGGATGGGTGTCGATGAATTGCGGCACATTGTTTTTGAGGGACCTGCATCGGTTACAGGGCCGGTTTTGTCGGCTCATGCAGAAACGCATAACCTGGTGGCTCGCGTAGGGGCTGCTGCATGACTCAATCCTTTCTCCCATACGGACGGCATGTGGTCGATGAGGACGACATTGCGGC
>CAZDYX010000513.1:0-2385 GCA_964509775.1 uncultured Desulfobulbia bacterium
CCGGTTGCAGGTATCGTGGCAATGAAGAAAGCCGCCAATGCGCCAGAACCGGAATGGCTCCATACAGGTCGGGGGAACATTTGCCTTCAGCTATTAGAAAGCGAAGAAACATACGAAGCGCCGTCGTACATGTTTTAGCCGCTGCCCACCCACATTGCTGACTCTTTTCCAGGACAAACTGTCGCAAGCTTTTAGCATCAAGCACGCCTGGTTCCTCGCCAAACCGCTTCAACATGTCGCGAATCGACAGGCTGTAGTTGTAGAGGGTAGCATCACAGGTTCCACGATTCTTGCGCATCCACTCACAAAATGCGGTGAATAGAACAGGACCTTGAGCCATTATCTGATCAATTGCAGTAGCGGCTCCGCCGGCACCTCGTAGACATCTCAGGAACAAACGCACACCATTGAGCAACTCCAACCGATGAGTACGGCCGTAACGAGGGCATTGGCATCCGTTCAAATGCTCGTCGAAGCGCTCAACCAGATCCTCAGTCAGACTGGAGACAGGTATGCCTTCACAGCCTGACCAATAGATGAGATGTTCCGCTGCTCGGATGTGTCTGCGGGCGGTTATCTCGGCATAGCCCGCCTGGAATAGTTCCTCAGCGAATCTTTCAAGGAAAGGTCCACCCGAACTGTCCCGAAGCCCTCGAACTCGTGAAGCACCATCAAAAAACTGTTCAAACATGACGTCCTCCTTTTGTGTGAAGTTCATGTAAAAAAGACGTCACTATTATGCGGAGTAGCAAGGCACGCAAAGCGATCCTACTTCACTGAAACGACTGCAAGAACACCTGATCTAAAATGATTCTCTCCGCATAACGATGTACTCTGCATTAAATTTACCGTTCTCCGAATGGACCACCATGTTTCCGAATGCAAGGCTTTGTAAGGCAATGCTCGATCGGCTGACTGACCAGGCGCACATCATAGAAACGGGCAAAGACTCATTCCGGTTCAGAAGAACGCTCGAGAAAAGGAAGAGGGATAAAAGATGAGCGAAAAATACTGGTTCCATGCCCAGATCCAATGGGCAGTCATGGAGGAGAGCAAGCGGGGACTTCTGCGCTGGGAGGAATCGGCCTATATCTTCCGCAGCAAGGATCATGATTCCGCCTTCCGGCAAGCTCTCGAAGAGGGCAGGCGCCATGAAAGGTGGTCAAAGCCGGGACGATACCGGATCGCCGTCAAACTGGTCTGTATCCTTTCTCTCGATCGATTGGGGACGGACCCGGGGGATCTGCTGATTCCAGCAGGTTCTCAAAAGCCCGTAGAGCACCTTCCCTTCGATCATGTCTTTGAACCCGAGGCGATCTTCCCTCCTCCGAGTTTCTGATGAGGATCGATTCACGGGCCTTAAACCGCGGGGGCCTGCCCCCGCACCCCCGGGGTTTATCGCTTTGAAGGACTCAAGAGGGGCAGGAAAAGAAAGGCAGAGCCCGAAAGCCCTGCCCCTCCATCGTCCTCCCGCCTCGGCGCTCAGGTCGCTCCCCAGTGTTGCCCTATCCTCCGGGCGGGCAAAGGGATTCTAATGAAAGTCCGTTTCATTCGCAAGCCAAAGCAAGTCAGGCATGTGTTCCTCGTTGGCTCAGGCACATGGGTAGACCTGAGATGCCCCCCAGGAACAGACCGGAAAGGAGGTGTTCAGCGAAATCGACTTAAACACGCTGTATACTTTGAAGATAGCACAGAAAACAGGCTAACAGGAGTGGGCCAAATTAAAATATCAAAGTGGGCCAAATCAAGTTGTCAAAACCATGCCTGCAATACTGGTGGAATGCGAACAGGAAGTGCTATCCCCAGATCCGTCAGCTCGTGATTAACCTCGACAATGGGCCCGATGTTGCCAGTTCTAGAACCCAGTTCATCAAGAGAATGGTTGAGTTTGCCACGAGCACTGGTCTGGAGATTATCCTGGCCTACTATCCTCCCTATCACAGCAAGTACAATCCCATCGAGCGATGCTGGGGCATTCTGGAGATGCACTGGAACGGGGCATTGCTCGATTCGGTTGAGAGCGTGCTCCATTGGGCAGGCACCATGACATGGAATGGGATCAAGCCCGTTGTTCACCTGATGGACAGGGTCTATCTGAAAGGCGTGTCCGTTGGAAAAAAGCTCTTCGAAAAGATCGAGGCATGCCTCCAACGCCATGAGACCCTTCTCAAGTACGATGTCCGAATTCAGCCCGCCCCTGCTTGAGCTGGAAGGTTAATTGTTTGGAGTTGCCTAAGGTATACCATAAACAGGATTAATCGGAATAACCTTTCATATACAAAGAAAGCAGTCAGGGAAGAAACGAAGAAGGAAGAGAAGCGTAGCCCCATATCGGGACATCCAGGCCACCGCCAGGAGATGCTCAAGCCCAACAGAACAGAGCCG
>CAZDYX010000514.1:0-2369 GCA_964509775.1 uncultured Desulfobulbia bacterium
CGAAATTACGCTAAGTTCAGAGCATTTGAACTTGCTGATGAGATCCTATTCGTGTTTGATACGGTCGTTGCTCTGCTCCTAACAGACTACAGACTAAACAACCTGAGTAGTTACGACTTTTTTTTCAGTTTTTCGGGCTTGACCTCTGTCAATTGAATTGCCCCTTGCCATCCGGCGCCGATTCTGTTATTAAAATTAACGGGGCATTGTACTGCATTTTTTGGAAGCTTCAACCATTAAACAGAGAGAAAGATCCGGGATCGATGAAAAATAGCAATGAAAATCCAATTGTTACCATATTTTTGCTTTCCATTATCACCATTACCGCCGCATTATTACTTGAAATCAGAAACAATTACCTCCCCCCACCTGAACCTGCAAAGTCCGAACAGTCAATAGCCGGTCAACCCCTACCAAAAGAGTCGATCAGCCTGAGCGATGCGTCCATAACTATGGAGGAACCGAAGGAAAAGGTGATCCGGGGTGTTCTTAAACGCGGTGAGACCATCGGAAAATCCCTGGGAAGGTGTAGTGTGCCCGATGAGATAACCACCCAGATTATTTCACTCTTTGACGGTCATATCAATTTCCAGCGGTTACAGCCCGGGAATACCTTCCGTGTCGAACTTGACGCCGGGGGCGAACTGCAGCAATGCACGTATGAATGCAACCCTTTCGAGGTCTATTCAATCTCCAAGACCACGAGTGGCTTTGAGACGAGACGTCTGCCGGCCCTGATTACCAAGAAGGTGGTAAATGTGTCCGGCATCCTTGAAAATTCACTCTTTTCCTCCTTTGAATCCCTGGGGGAACGTCAGGAACTGGTCCTCGGCTTTGCAGAGATATTCAAGTCCAATATCGACTTCAATACCGAACCCCAGAAAGGGGACCGATTCAGCATGGTGGTGGAGAAATACTTTAAGAATGAAGAATTTGTCGGCTATGGAAGGATCCTGGCCGCACGCTATGAGGCGGTCAAGAAGGTGTTTGAGGGATATTATTATGCGCCGGAAGGGATACCGGGCAATTATTATGACCATGAAGGGAAGGAACTAGGGACCTCATTCATCCGCTCACCCCTTCCTTTCGGCAAGGTGACCTCAACCTTTACCAAGCAGCGCCTGCATCCGATCCTGGGTGGCATCCGTCCCCACCTGGGCGTTGATCTGGCCGCTCCCCAGGGTACACCCATAATGGCTGCCGGCAACGGTACGGTGGAGGCCATCGGTTATAATGGCGGCTACGGCAAGCAGATCATCCTGACCCACGGAAGCGGCCTCAAGACCTTTTATGGCCATCTCTCTCAATTTAAAAAGGACCTGAAGAAGGGTGATCGGGTTGAACAAAAGGAGATCATCGGCTACGTTGGTTCAACAGGCCTATCCACCGGACCCCATCTCGACTACCGGATTGAGAAAAACGGGACCTTTAAAAATCCCTTTGCACTTACCTTTACACCCAAATCCATTCTCGCAAGCAAGGATATAAAGAGATTTCAGGATGCCCGTACAGCCCTTGCCAAGTTGATCGACCCGGATAGTGACTATAAGGTGTTGCGGGTCGAGAACCTGACCGTGGAAAACAAAGACTCTCTTTTCCTGCTCTAAGGCCATGTCTCTTCATGCAGCACTGAACGTGGTGCTGGTGGAACCTCTGATCCCTCCCAACACCGGGAGTATAGCTCGCCTTTGTGCCGCCACCGGGACAACCCTCCACCTAGTGAAACCATTGGGCTTTAAGGTGGATGACAAACATCTCAAACGGGCCGGCCTGGATTATTGGCCACTGGTCCATATTGTCTATTGGGAAAACTTGGCCGATTTTTTGGCCAATCAGGATCCTAGCCGTCTCTATTTTTTGAGTAAAAAGGTAAGCCGCCCATATACGGAAAACCGTTTTCGCCCCGGGGATTTTATTGTCTTCGGCAAGGAGACGATCGGCCTTCCCCTGGAACTATTAAACAAATATCCTGACCGGTGCTGCACCATTCCCATCCTTAACCCTTCGGTCAGAAGCCTTAATCTCGCCATGTGTGCCGGAATTGTTCTCTATGAGGCCTTGCGCCAAATGGCAGACAACCCCTGCGACCAAGGATGAATTATTGTAACTACTCAGGTGGATAGTCTGTAGGTGTTTAGGTGGATAGGCAAAGAAGAAAAATTCGAAATCACGCTAAGTTCAGAGCATTTGAACTTGCTGATGAGATCCTATTCGTATCTGATACGTTCGTTGCTCTGCCCCTAACAGACTACAGACTAAACAACCTGAGTAGTTACGAATTATTAAGGAACACCAATCGGCGCGCGGTGTTTTTTTCCTGATTGTAACGGATTTTGGGGAGCATATAAATAAGCTATTAAGGGCGCCAC
>CAZDYX010000515.1:0-2339 GCA_964509775.1 uncultured Desulfobulbia bacterium
TTTGTGAGCTCTTGCCGCGCATGCAGGCAAAAAAAAGCGGAATACTCATAGAGATGCGCACCGCCTCCCAAATAGGGACCCCCGGGGTCGTTTCCGCCGAATACTCGATAGGTATCTGGTTCGAGAGGTCGGTCCCGACGACATGAAGCTCTTTGAGCCGCCCGCCGCTCCCGGCCACCCGCGCACTGAGGCTGCCGAAGGTGATATCCGGAATGCCGGTCAAGGCATGGACCTGCTTTTGCATCCAACGCGAAAATTCGTCACCCTTGTACCAGCCGAAATCCGTCAAGAGCCGGTCGGTGTCGCGGATGACCCCGAAAGAGTCGTCCATGAATTTCCGGAATTTCGTACCCCCGACGATGGCGGCGATCGCTTGCGAATTAGCGCCCAGAGCCACCAGGGCGGCGGTGATCGCACCCGCCGAAGTTCCCGCCACCCGACGGATCTTCTTCATCATTCCCTGTTTCTCGAGTTCGGCCAGAGCCCCGGCGTAGGCTATCCCCTTGACCCCGCCGCCTTCAAAAACCAGATTTCTGAATTGCGTCATATCCACACCTCCTAATTCTCTGCTTTTGGTACTTTGAGCGCGTTATGCCCTCGTTGGGATCCATCAGTGATTCAGCAACATTCCTGCATGAGTTAATGCCGGCCGTAAACGGTCACGAACTGGATATTGTCGGGCTTGAACAGACCGGCGGGTGACAGGAAATTGCTTCGGGAGGCCCATTTCCTGAAGGAAAAACATACAGTCATCCCCGCCGGCTCACAGTCAAAAACAGCCTTTATGGCATTGCTACCATGAAAAAAAGCAGGGTGGCAAGGTGATAATGGTTTCGGTGGGCAAATAAGTCAAACAATCTTGGTGAAAGGGCTTGCCCAAGAATTTCCCCTGGCGTATACCCCCTCTCTCTCAATCCCTGCAATCCGGCTCGAAGAAGATCCAGCGTACCTGGGGGAAGGCGAGCTTTATCTCCTTCTCCACGGTGTTGATGTCTTCGACCAGTCTGCATGCCGATTCATCTTCCTGCATCCGTGCCTTGATCGACACCATGAGTTCGAGGCCAAGCTGCAGGGTGATGAGGTGGTAAATTTCCAGCACCTCGGGCCGGGCGCCAATCCAGGCGCCCAGTGCCGCCACCGTTTCGGGGTCGGCGCTTTCGCCTATGAGCAGGCTCTTAACCTCGATGCCCAGCACCACGGCCACCAGGATCAGCACCACGCCGATGGCGATGGTGCCCAGTGCATCAAAGAAGGGGTTGCCCGTCAGGATGGTGAGGAGCACCGCGGCAATCGCCAGCGTGAGGCCGACTAGGGCCGCGATGTCCTCGCCCACCACCACGATGAGTTCACTCTGCCGGCTTTTCCGGAACCACTCGAAAAAGCCCCGTTTGCCCCGCACCTTCCGTACTTCGTTCATCGCCCCCTTGAGCGATCCCATCTCCAATATAATGGAGACTGCCAGCACCGCCACCGCCACCCAGGGGGAGGTCGGCATCTCCAAGTGTTGGAGTTTGTGCACCCCCTCGTACAAGGAAAACATACCGCCCATGCTGAAGAGCATGAGCGCCACGATGAAGCTCCAGAAGTAGATGGACTTGCCGTAGCCCAGGGGGTGTTCCTCCGAAACCGGGCGCCTGGAGCGTTTCAAACCCAGGAGGAGTAGAACCTGGTTGGCGCTGTCGGCAAAGGAATGGATGGCCTCGGCGAGCATGGCCCCGCTGTTGGTGTATATTGCCGCGGCCGCCTTGGCCGCGGCGATGCCGAGGTTTGCGCCCAGCGCATAGAAAATGGCCTTGGTGGATCCGCCGCCGTGGGACATGGTGTTTTCCTTTGAAACTGCCGTGTGCGGGGATCCATACTCCGGGTTGGCTATAGACACTGATGACAAACAAGGGTTTGTTTACTGCTATCCTGCCAAGAGGAAGGTTCGTCCCTGCGTTTTAGGGGCAAGGAACTGCCTTGCGGACCGTGTCCTTGGCCCAGATTTTTTGATTATCCGGCGTCTCGCCATCTGCTTTCCATTTTTCGACCTGTGCGGATAGCCCCAAAGGGGCATGATATACCAGCCCAGGGCAACGCCCTAGGAATGCAAAAAAAAGGTATTAAGCCCTTGTAAGGACGAGATATAAGAAAGGGACGACAACAATATATATCACGATATGTCACGCCCTTACAGCTATAATCTGTGGTCCGTTTCTAACCCAGGGCGTTGCCCTGGGCTGGTATGTGACGCCCCGTCAGGGCTACACCCGGTACAGTTGTGACCTATCCGCACAGGTAGAAATTTTGGCTCTTCGCGGATTAGTGGGAAACCACCTTGAGATACATCCAACTTTTTG
>CAZDYX010000516.1:0-2336 GCA_964509775.1 uncultured Desulfobulbia bacterium
TCGTCATACCGGCGAAAGCCGGTATCCAGTAATTTCAACAAGTTACAAAAACCTCCGGACCCCGGTTTTCACCGGGGTGACGACTTTTGCAAGAGGCTCAAGATTGAACCAAATTTTAAGGAGAACCTTTTTGATATGTCTGAAGTAATAGTACGCTTTCCTCCCAGCCCAACCGGCTATCTCCATATAGGCGGGGCCAGGACCGCCATTTATAACTGGCTCATGGCAAAAAAATTCGGCGGCACCCTCATCCTGCGGATTGAGGATACGGATGCACAACGATCTACCCAAGAATCCATTGCGGGAATTATCGATGGTCTTACCTGGCTTGGGATTACCTGGGATAAAGGACCCTATTTTCAATCCGATTACGCGGCAGAACATGTTGCCGCTGCCCATAAACTCATTACCACGGGCGCTGCCTATAAGTGCTTTTGTACCAAAGAAGGGTTGGATGCCAAACGCGAGGCCTGTATCGCAGCCAAAAAGACCTTCCAATACGACCGCACCTGCCTTCGTCTCAGCCCTTCCGAGCTTGTTCAAAAGGAGGCCCAAGGTCTCCCCTACGTTATCCGCTTTAAGATCCCTGACAACGAGGGCAAGGTGAGTTTCAAAGACCGGGTCTACGGTCTTATTGAACGTTCATATGCGGATATGGAGGATTTTGTTATCGTCCGCTCCAACAACACCCCTCTTTATCTCTTAAGCAATGTGGTGGATGATATCCGCGATAGGATCACCCATGTTATCCGCGGCCAGGATGGGCTTGCAAACACCCCGCGCCAGATCCTGATCTATGAGGCTCTGGGGGCCAAGGTGCCGGAATTTGCCCACATGTCGCTCACCCTCGACCCGCAAAAGGCAAAGATATCCAAACGGACCCATGGGGAAGTCGTCACCGTTCAATTTTATAAGGAACACGGATTTCTGCCCTGGGCATTGGTCAACTTTCTGGTCCTGCTAGGCTGGGCCACATCGGATGCAAAGGAGATCTTTACGCGCGAGGAATTGATTGAGGCCTTTTCCCTTGATGGAATCAGCCGCTCCAATGCAATCTTCAATTACCATAAGGGCGATCCCAAATTTTTCACCGATCCCAAGGCCTTGAGCATAAACGCCCACTATCTTCGGACCTTGCCCATCGAGGAAATCGCCGCCCAGGTAAAAATCGAGTTTCTGGCCGAGGGATTATGGAAAGAGGACTATGATGGTAACAGGCGGCAATGGTTCCTTAACACCCTTGATCTTATCCGCACCCGGTTTCATACCTTAAAGGACTTCGCGAGCCTGGGACGGGCGTATTTTGCGGATGATTATCAGCTCGATCCCGCCGCCATAGAAAAAAACCTCGGCAAGCACCCTGAACTCAGCGCCTCGTTGCCGATCCTTGCCGAACGATTTGCCCAGTTGCCCGAATTTACCCGGGAGTCCACCGAGAAGGCCCTCCGCGATCTTGCCGAAGAATTAGGAATGAAGGCCGGCATTCTCATCAACGGGGTACGAACCGTTGTCACCGGCCAACTTGCCGGCTCAGGCCTTTTTGATGTCCTCATGGCCATCGGACGGGAACGGGTGGTCACGCGACTAAACGTATCTGCCGTCCGTAAAGAACCCGAAACGAAACGACGGCCTATTTCAAACTCAATCCCTTGACGCAAAAGGACGTATCCATGGAGTTATCATCGGGGCCACCGGCAAAAGAAAATGAACACCTGAAGGTGGCAAGCTTCAATGTCAATTCCGTCCGGTCACGAATCGCTATCATAGCGGAGTGGTTGACCCGGCAGCAACCGGATGTCCTTTGCCTGCAGGAGACCAAGGTACAGGATCACGAGTTTCCGGTTCAGGCCATTCATGATATAGGCTACGAGGTGGTATTCCGGGGGGAAAAATCCTATAACGGGGTGGCCGTCATAACCCGCGAGGCCCCCCAGGGTGTTTCTTTTGGTTTTGATACCGGCGAGCCGCGGGATGAAACTCGGCTTGCCGTTGTTGTCATCAAAGGCATCCCCATTGTCAACACCTATGTTCCTCAGGGCCGGGACACCTCTTTGCCCTTTTTTCAATACAAATTGGCGTGGTTCAAGCGCCTCAGGGGGTATTTTCACCGCCACTTTTCGCCGAACCAGCCCCTAATCTGGATGGGGGACCTTAATATTGCCCCGGAACCGCGGGATGTCTATGCCCCGGAGGAACTCCTTGGTCATGTCTGCTTCTGTCCCGAGGTCTCGCAGGCCTATTCCGAGGTACTGAGTTGGGGTTTTGTGGATGTGTTTCGCAAACATCGGCCGGAACCCGACATCTATACCTTCTACGATTATCGGATCCGGAATGCG
>CAZDYX010000517.1:0-2331 GCA_964509775.1 uncultured Desulfobulbia bacterium
GATTGCCACATCGTAAGGTTCGTGCAGGGCAAGATGAAGACCGTCTTCACCGTTCGAGGTACAGTCCACCGCAAAGCCTTCCTGTCTCAGCCCCTTCGAGATAAACAAGGCAGTCTGTTTGTCATCCTCGACTAAAAGTATTTTCATCGGTGTACTTCCGGTAAGCCTGTGTGACTTTTGCCAAGAGGTATTCTAAAATCGGTTATCCATTGAGCCTCTTGCAAAAGTACCCAATAGCATAAAATAAGATAACCTATTGAAATAGTTGAGCTTCATGGCATTTCGTGGTATTATTTGGTCCCCACCAAAACAAAACCACGGAGAATACCTAATGAAGCTCAATGAGAAGATATCATGGTTGATGGGTCGTGTCCAAAGAAGTCTGTTTCCCCATCTTGACGAATGCTTTGATACTCCTCTCACCGAGAAAGAACGGCGCCTGGCAACAATTCTTGAGATTGTCCAGGTTGAAAAGTATGTTCCAAAGAGCGCGAAAAACCAGTGGCTGGGCCGTAAATCTCTTGATCGGGAAGCCCTGGCCAGAGCGTTTGTGGCGAAGGCAGTGTATCGCTACCCCACGACCAGTGACTTGATCCAGGCGCTTCGGGCGAACAAGAACCTACGTCGTATCTGCGGATTCGTAGCCCTTGGTGATATACCGTCAGAAGCCACCTTCTCGCGAGCTTTCGCCGAGTTTGCCGCCTGTGGGCTTGGCAATCGGGCTCACGATGACCTGGTGAAGGACTACCTTGCGGGTGAGCTGATCGGACATATCAGCCGGGACTCTACAGCCATTGTTGGCCGGGAAAAACCAGCCAAAAGGGTAAAAGAGCCAAAGAAACCCCGCAAGAGAGGCCGTCCTGCCAAGGGCGAACAGCGGGAGCCGATTGTCGAGAAACGACTTGACCGTCAGGTTGGCCAGTCCGCGGCTGAGGCCATTGGTGAACTGCCGGCCAGCTGCGACCGAGGCACCAAGAAGAATGCCAAGGGATACAAAACGTCCTGGAACGGCTACAAGCTGCATCTGAACACAAACGATACGGGCCTGCCAATTAGTGCCCTTGTCACATCTGCTTCGGTGCATGACAGCCAGGTTGCCATCCCGCTGATTAAATTGACCAGCAACAAGGTAACCTATCTCTACGACCTGATGGACGCCGCCTATGACGCCCAGCGGATTGACGAAACGAGCCGACATTTTGGGCATGTCCCGATCATTGATAAAAACGCTCGTGGCAAAGAGGCCATCCCGATGGCACCCCACGAAGCAGAACGCTACAAAGTGCGGACATCCTCAGAACGGGCAAACAGCCGGCTGAAAGAAGACTTCGGTGCGAACAACGTCATGGTAAAGGGGCACAGCAAAGTAACCCAGCACTTGATGTTCGGGGTCATTGTTTTATTTGCTGATCAGCTCATACGGCTGCTCGGGTAGCTTCTCAAAGACCGGGAATAACACAGCGCGGCTAGCCGCAACCAAAACTACCCGGAATCCTTACTGTATCAAGGTGTTCCGGAAAAATTTGCGCGAGCCGCGAAGATTTTCGGGGTTAGTAGTATAGAGCACAGGAGACGTGCGCCCATGATGCCATAGCATTCACGAAAATTTATCAAAAATTAACGATGGATAGGTCAAGTGGCCCATTTTGCAGGCCGGACCTCAACGGCTCAACTGATTGTTCCTCTTGCAAGAGGCTCATATGGCCGAAAAAAAAGGCAATAATTCCGGCAATACCGAAACGGTCGGCCGTGGTCAGAAGGCCGAGGCCGATGGTCACCCACCAGATAATCCAGTCGGGGTTGGCAAGGCTGCCGACAAATCCGAGCAGCACCGGATTGCCGGGCAGGCTCCGGGCATCTTGCGGCAGTTCCTGGCGCAGGTTCAGGGTAGAGGCCTTGCGGATCATCTCCACCCCCATGACCAGCAAGATGATTCCGTCACAAAGGGAGATGATGCAGATTACTGGCGGTGTTTGGAGAATCGGCCCTGGATATTTGATAAGCATGACCGATCCAACGGCAGGAGGCATTTTCACAGCCACTGAAGGCACCCAGAATGCCCTACATTACGTCGTCTGCCGAGTGAGCGAGTAGTCCCTTGGGTTACGCTGGGGCAGTAGGCGGTATGCAGGGTAAAAAAATAGAATGGGGCGGAATGAACGGGCGTGATTTTCGTAATGCACAAATAGAGGTAACACCGCGACAGTGGTCTGACCGGAGGGATGCGAGATTCCGAAAGGACTGAAAGAATGGGGGTGCTATATTTATTCCCGGAGAGCGTTGTATTTTTTTAGGATGTCTTCCTTGGTGATGATTTCCGGCTTGCCCCGA
>CAZDYX010000518.1:0-2318 GCA_964509775.1 uncultured Desulfobulbia bacterium
TTGTGGCCGAGTCGGCAGCCGCACTCGGAGGATTGTTTAATTTCGGAGGATCGTTTACCGGTGTAATCGTGACCGTCACCGTGCCGATGTTGGAGTCCACGAAGCCGTCGTTGACCTTGAAGGTGAAGGTGTCTGTCCCGTTCGCGTTGGGATTGGGCACATAGGAATAGGCACCCGTGGCTGGATTGTTCAGGGTGACGGTGCCCAGAGAACCATTGCTGACGATGGTGTAGGTTAAAGGATCACTCTCAGAATCAGTGGCTACGAGGGTGTCGTTAGCGGGGGAATCTTCGTTGGTGGACAGGCTTCCGTTTTGCGCTGTTGGAGCCTGATTGGGGGGGACTGTTTTACTAACTTCAGCAGAGAAACTACTTTCATTCCCGGAACCATCAAAGGCGGTGGCTGCGAAATAGTAGATTTTCCCGCGGTCAAGGGGCAAGCTGACATCAAACTGGACATCCTTTTGGTGCCAGCCGAGATTGGCATTGGATCCATACGACCCTTGATCCCGGCTTACAGATCCATAATAGAGTTTATAGCCGGCCGGCTCTGTTGTCGAATTGGGGTTTAAAGCCAGGGTTATCTTGGCGGCATGAACATTGGGGACGGACAACAATAAAAAAATTAATGAAATCAGTAAATTGCGATACATGACCTCTCTCCGTCAGAAGAGAGTGGTCGCAAAAACACCTTTAACGGCATTGCCGGCGGTCCCGCTACCCTGCCTTAAAGGCGTAGGGCCGGAGACTTTGCGTCCCATCCTTTCGGATGGTTTGCCTTTTAACAGGCGATGTTGTGTCCGCCCTTCATCACAGATATGACTCAGGGGAAATGCGCATGGACTGACGCTTACACCTGGCAGTCCCATTACCCTGCCCTGGTGAGGCACCAGGGGTGCAGGGCCAGTGACTTTGCGTGCCACCCCCAAAAAAATCGTTTTTTGGATAGCAAGCAGACTCAAAAAAACAACGCGTCCCTTTTTCATTTACGCACTCATCCTTGCTTTATACAAATTATATGCCAGAGCGACTTTTTACAAAAATTATCCTGAATTGTCAAGAAGTTAGCAGAATAACTCAACCTAAATGTATCGAAGCAAATTACATCTTTTATCCATTTATTTTTTTTAGTATTAAAAAAATTTCTCACATTCATGCGCAAAATTTATTGAGATTTTCATAAAACCTCATACACTAAAAAATTGGTCAGTTTAACCGTTATGTTTTTCAACAAATTAACACGGGAAGCGTTGAGATGAAGATATTAGTTACCGGCGGAGCAGGCTTTATCGGTTCGAATGTTGTTGACTCCTATATCCGGGAAGGCCATGAGGTTGTGATCATGGACAATCTTATTTCCGGTAGATGGGAAAATATTAATCCTCGGGCCCGTTTTTACCTCATGGACATCCGGGCGGCTGAGGTCCTTGCGGTTTTCGATAGGGAGCGATTTGACATTGTTAACCATCATGCGGCCCAGATGTCTGTCCCGGCGTCAGTGGTGGATCCCCTGTTCGATGCCGACGTTAATGTAAAAGGGTTCCTCAACCTGCTTGAGGCTTCCCATAAGACCGGGGTGCGAAAGGTGATCTTTATTTCTTCCGGCGGGGCTATTTATGGAGAGGCCGTGGAATATCCGACCTCGGAACATTGTCCGGCCAGGCCTCTGTCACCATATGCCATAACCAAGGCGGTCTCTGAGCAGTACCTGACCTTTTATCATCATCAATACGGCCTTGAGTATACCATTTTACGATATGCCAATGTCTATGGCCCCAGGCAGATTCCCCACGGAGAGGCAGGCGTGGTGGCCATCTTTATGGATCGATTGTTGACTGGTAAGCCTTGTACGGTTTATCATTACCCAGAGGAGCCCGAAGGGATGATTCGTGACTACTGCTTTGTTTCGGATGTTGTGCAGGCCAATCTGACAGCTCTGGAAAAGGGGAACAAGGGGGTTTTTAATATCGGCACCGGAAAGGGAACACCAACATTAAGGCTTTTTGAAACCATTTTCGATGTATTGCGAGATAAATGGCCCCAAGTCTACCCTGCTCTGCGCCAACCTTTAAGAGGGGCTGCCAGGGCAGGGGACCTCAAGAGATCGTGTTTGCAAGTGGAGGCGGCGGAGAAGACGTTAGGGGTGAAAGCGCAAAACAGTCTTGTGGAAGGAATAAAGAAAACCATCACCTGGCGTCTTGCCTCCGGATAAACGACAGTCAAGACCGAACATCTAAGCCGCTGTAAAAAAATAATATGACCACTTAATTGACCGGAGCGGCATAAGGAGCCGTAACGAAATAGTTATAAAGGGCCAAG
>CAZDYX010000519.1:0-2316 GCA_964509775.1 uncultured Desulfobulbia bacterium
GTGATCAACTTTACTTACTAAGAAGTTAAGAAATTTGTGCTTGGGTACTTATGTGAAATGTGAAAACCTCCCTGAGAATTGATTCGTTACGTTCCTTCCTATTCGTCTGTTGGATGCTGGTATTACTTTTTCTGGTGACCACCGACCAATCCAGGGCGGCGAAATCTGCAAAAAAGACCGACATTCCGGAAGCGTTTACCGCAAGACAGTTACGTCCCCGCGATCCCTCCCTGCTTCTTTCCATCGAAGCGGTACGGGAACGGTTGGAGAAGGACCATGACCTGATCCTTATCGATGTTCGGAAAGGCGAGGATTTTGCGAAATTCAGGATTCCCGGCTCGATCAACATCCACCTGTACGCCGTCAAGACCCGGGATTATCTCAAGTCAAGGTCACTGGTGCTGGTCAACGAGGGCTACAACTACTTCACCCTGGAGATGGAGTGCGCAAACCTTAGAAACCGTGGCTTTGCCAAGGCCTGGATATTGGCGGGAGGCCTTAATCTCTGGCACCAAAACGGCGGGAGGATAGAAGGAAATTTTTTCGGACAGGAGAAATTGGCTGAGATCCCCACCGCGGGCTTCTTTGCGGATAAAGACTACGATGACTGGATCTTTTTCAATGTATCATCGGCAACAGCTCTGAAGGCCAATGATCTCATTCCCTTTGCCGATCATATCTCCTTTCCGGGCAAAAAGGGGGAGTTCATCGGAAAACTGAAGGAGTCCATAGCGAAAAATCGGAGCGGAACCTTACCGTACATCCTCCTTTTTAACGACCAGGGTCAAGATTACAATAGGCTTAACGGGATGATCCAATCCGCAGGTATTACCAATGTGTTCTATCTGGAGGGTGGATTAGCCGCCTATGAGACATTCTTACGCGAACAAATGAAACTTCGACACCCCAACAAGCTAACGGTGGAGAAGAAATGCAAAAGCTGTCCCTGAGAACTTGCTGGTCAGGCCTTATCCTCGTGGGCCTTGTTTCCGCGTTCGTGTTTTTCATGAATCACGACCGGATCAGGAGCGGTAAATCTCCCCCTCCTCCTGCACCTGTTCGTCACATCCAATATAGCTTTACCATCCAGAATACCAAGAACACCGTTTTATCCAGGGCGGATCTCTGGCTCCATGCCCCGGCACAGGAAACCTCGATGCAACGGTGCCGCTCCCTTGAGATATCCCATCCCCATGAATTGATTCGGGATGAACTGGGAAACCAGGTCCTTCATCTCAGTTTTTCCGATTTTTCCCCTTATGCAAGCAAAATTGTTACGGTGAAGGCCGAGCTTGAGTCTCAGGAACGTCCGAGGGCCATGCCCTTTGCCGGAACAAAGATTTTTTTGCAACCCGAGAAGGACATTGAGTCGGATCATCCCGAGATTATTACGTTGGCTAATACACTCAAGGGAATTTCTCCGGCTGAGACCGTAAAAAACACCTTCACCTGGGTCGCCCATAATCTCCGGTCCATCGGCTACTTGAAAAATTCCCGCGGGGCCCTCTATGCCTTGCGAAACAAGGAGGGGGATTGTACCGAATTCATGAGCCTCTTTGTGGCCTTGTGCCGGGCCAACAGAATTCCGGCCCGTGGCATAGGCGGTTATGTCTGCGCCGGCGATTGTATCGTCACGCCGACTGCCTATCACAACTGGGCCGAATTTTATCTGGATGGGGCTTGGCGGATCGCTGATCCGCAAAAAAAGGTGTTCATGGAAAACGAGTCGCAGTATGTGGCGATGCGGGTGCTTGGAAGTTCAGCGGGAAATACTCTGGGGGATTTCAACCGTTTCCGGGTGGATGGCGATGGTTTAAAGGCCAAGATGAATACGGACAGTTGACTCGACGTTGGCTATTTGCTCGGCATCTCGTAGGTTGGGTTAAGCGGCATCACCGCCGTTGGGTTTCGCTTGGCGGATAAGGTTTGAACCGGCGAAAGGGTTCGCACCCGCAGCAGAGAAAGCGCAACCCAACAGCAAATACCGCTCAACCCAACCCTACGCGGAGAGCTCGTCGGGTAGCGGGTCGAATAAAACGGTTGGAATGGATTATGGGGAGCCGCGTTTACAGGGAAGAGGGTATTTCGTAGGTTGGGTTAAGCGGCTTCATCGCCGTTGGGTTTCGCTTGGCGGATGAGATTTGAACCTGCGGAAAAGTTCGCACACGCCGCAGAGAAAGCGCAACCCAACAGAAAAGACCGCTCAACCCAACCTACGCAGGAGAGTTTTCCGGTAGCTCCCCAGAATCAGTTACAACCAGAATAACTTGATCCGCGGCCAGATGCTGGTCGATCCTGGGATCATCGTTGCTGGAA
>CAZDYX010000520.1:0-2306 GCA_964509775.1 uncultured Desulfobulbia bacterium
GCGAAACCCGCCCTTACCCGATTGAGCCTACTTCGGCATTTTTCTACTTATCCAATAATTTGGATGACGGCGCAGATGCATTGCCGCAATCACTTGAATGGCGGTTGAGGTGGTTCTATAAAGTATGGCATAAGGGAAGCGATGCACGAGAAAGCGTCTGATTCCTTGTTCCTTGTCATACCACGGCCACATGGCTGGCGCTTCTCCAATGACTTTCAGTGCACGTTCTATCTCGTCAAGAAACTCCGTTCCGAGATTGGTTGCCTTTCCCTCATACCAGGCTCTCGATAGGTCCAGTTCAGAATAAACATCAGGATGAATTTCAATTTTCAGCACTGGCATTCCGTCGCAATTTATCCCGCACTTCTTCCCAAAGAATGCACTTTGCAGCGCCAGAATCAATTTCCTTCAACCGCCTCGTTACCTCTTCCTGCCACGCAAGCTCAACATTTTTATCAACAGAGTCTTCAAGACTTGAAATCAGAATCTCTGCAATACGGGCTCTTTCTTTCTCGGGTTGTCGGAGCGCCAGATCAATAATATCGTCTACGAAAATAGTACTCATACTAAGCCTCCTTGTTTTTTGACTTACAATTATCATAAATCAGTGGCTTGGTAAAGAATATAAGGCCCAGGGGTAGCCCAAACCGGCTAACCTGCCGCCCCGATGACCTTTCCGTTCAGTGCCAATGGGGGGAGTTAGCTTAATAGCTTAACCTTGTTTTCCTTGGCAAAACGCTCACCCCGCTGGATAACCAGCGACACAAAGGGTTGGGTAATATTGAAATACTGGGCCAACTCCTTGCCGGTAAGGCCAAGCCGGGAATGCCCCAAATAACAGATCAATCCCTTGGCATAGGAAATATTATTGGCCCGTCCTTTTTTCCGCAAGTCCTCCGCATCAACGGACATCATCCCACAGACTTCTGCCACCAGAGGTTGCAAGTCCCAGCCCTGTCTTTTTAATGCCTCTCGGCTAGTCAATGTCTCTTCCGCCGCTTGCAATACCTCGTTGACAAAGTCACCGTCACCCAATATCCGTTCATCGCCCCGCCAATACTCCTTAGATCGTTTTAGCTCCATCAGCCCTTCCCAGCCACCGGCGCTTCGCCGCAGTCCGCCGCCGGTCAACTCCTCCCGCCGGCCCATAGCGATGCCATCCGCAACGACTGCGGGTAACGAAACACGGCCTCTTGTCTCTTGGCGCTGAAGCGGATAAGTATTTCTTCCCTGTCCTGCCAACTCTTTTTGTCGTGACCCACCAAAACCGCATGGCCGGACCAGGGGTAGCGGTCAAGTTCGTCCATGTTTTTTGCGATCCCGGCTCTGACCGGGTTCAGATGGATATAACTCACCAATTCCAGAAAATACTCTTCCTCCTGGCACCGGATTGATTTGTAGCGATTCTGAAAAAGGTAGCCATGGCGTTGATGTCGGCGGTTGAAAGAGATGGCGTAGCCGGAGAGAACTTTCCGCAACAGGTCGCTGAGCGGTCTTTCGCCTGTCCGGATAAGGAGATGAAAATGGTTGCTCAATAACGCCCAGGCATAACATTGGCAACCAGTCTGTGATAGAGCCGTTTCCAAGCGACTCAAAAAGTCGCCCCGGTCGTGGTCGTCAAGAAAAATAACCTGGCGGTTCAGCCCTCTGGCAATGACATGATGGACTGCCCTCGGCACATTGATACGTTTGTGTCTCGGCATGACCAGTATAATATCGCCACAATAAGCCGATGTAAATTAAGCTATTAAAATAACTCCGTCCCTTATGTTGTGAGTTTGCCTATCTTGTTGAAAATGTGTGTTTGTTTGACTGCTGGTGTATTTTCTGAGAATTTCTTTTATAATCCAACAGTTAATTGGCCTCCGCAATACCTTTTTGAAAAACAGATAACATAATAATGGTGGACTGGATGTTTTCATGGCCTAAGCGGTTTTTAATGTCAGTAAGCGAATCGCCGGAAGCGAGCATGTTCATGGCGCAGGAATGCCGGAAACTGTGGGCGGGATGAAGGGCTTTGATTCGGTTGGGCGGCAGGGCCAATTGGAGATATTTTTTGCACAGCCCATAAATCCCATGCCTGGTAAATTCCTCGCCGCGCTGGTTGATGAACAGGCGAGCGGTATAGCCTGGTTTCGGATTGATGCGATAGTTGGCAATATACTTTTGGAGGAGTTGAGCCGTCTTGGGCCAGAGCCCAATGAGACGCGGTTACCCTTGCCGAGTATGGCCAGGGTCTTTTTTTGTGGGTCAAAGTACTCAAGATCCAGCGTTGCGATTTCACTGGCCCTGGCGCCGGAGTCAAA
>CAZDYX010000521.1:0-2298 GCA_964509775.1 uncultured Desulfobulbia bacterium
CCGATGGGCAGGCCCTTGTTGGCCGGCGCATTAAAAAGGGTCTTGTGGGGCGTAATTTTTTAGGCTCAAAAAATGTTATGAAACTTATGCTTGGGTACTTATAGTTCTGAGCCTCATTTAGGCTTGTATGAATTCTTGCACTTGTGCGAGTCGATGAAGCCAAAAGATCCCTGCAGAATCGGCAACAGACCAATCGTACATAGTGACGCACTAAAGTCTGTAGGTGGAGATATCGACTCAATGTCTACCACGAACGGTTTTATGGATTCGACAGTCAATGGAGAATCATTGTTGACGTTGACCCAGCGACTATTGTCCAGCTGTTTATGTTCCAAACTGCTCCATTGTGCAAAATGCCCTGACTTCGGCTCAAAAACTCGGACTTGGTATACGATGTACTCGTGAACCTTTCGCAATCCGAGGAAATCCCTGAAATAAACTCCGAAGCCCTCTAACGGTTGATTCGTATGGAGAATATAGTCGCTGGACCCCCACTCGTTGATGATAACAATAAAATCTACTTTGAGTTCGTCAGCGAGTTTCTTCATATCGGCCGTCAACATCGCTTCCTGAGCCTCTGTAGCAGCATTGCTTCCGTAAGAGAAAGATATGTCATAGCTACTGACGTAATACGGCGGTGGTACAAACTCCAGCTTGAGATTGTTCGGTACATATTCAAAACTGTGACGGTTGCCTAACAGATCGATCACTGCAGTTCGCATGCGCTCCAATACCTGATTTGGAGCCGTAACGCGCTGCGTTGCGTTGGTAAATATCGTTGTACCGACATGCTTCATTGTCAGCTTTCCTGTTTCGCGAACAACAACTGTATAACGCCCTCCTTGAGGCACTTGTTCTCGTGATAGCACTGGTACGGTAGCACATCCGATCAAAGTTGCTCCTACAAGTCCGGCGATCATCGCTAACGTGATATGCTGGCGAAACTTATTAAATTTACTGTTCATAGTCATCTTACTCATATCGGCAAATAAAGACTGAAGTCCCATTCAATTTTTCCTTTGCAAGTAGGCTTAATCGCGGCGCTGACCGGCACCGGGTGCCGTGCAGGCAAGCGCAGCTTGCATGTGCGGTGCCCGGTGTCCGGTCAAGCGCCTTGTTCCGGCGCAAGGCGCAGGAACAAGGCGCTTGACGAAGTCAGCGCCGCGATTCCGCGCGACGCAGTCGCGCGGAACGCCACAATTAAGCCGCGCCGCCAGGGGCACAATTGAAACCCAAGACCGATCCCGGCGTCGGCTTGAATTGATGGTTAGCTTTCCATTAGTCTTTCTCTTATCCAGTTTGGATTTCGCCGACAATCGAGAACAGCTGTTACGATAACCACACCTTCGACCATCCTGTAATAATCGGCGAATGGAAAACGTTTGGAGAGAAGCCGATGATATCCGAAAAATAATTGATGGATACCGCCAAAAAGGGAAAGGGAATCAATATCAGAATAGAGTGAATCAAGAAAGTAGGATCCAAGGCCGAATTCTTGACGTTCGTAGAAAATAAATCCTTCTTCAAGATCCCTCTCAGCAGGGTCAAGAATCCTTACTTGCATGAAACATTCCTTCTTATTCTCTCTTTAGCTTCACTCCAATCGGAGATTAGGACTTTTCCAGCCGCCAAGGCTTGTTCTCGATCTTTGAGAACATCCTCGTGCCAACCTGGTGATTCGAAGGTCTTCTCATTTTTAGCCATGTCATCCCAAATAACTTCCATTAGATCGAGTTTTTGCGCCAATGTAAGTTGTGATAAGGGTAAATTGACTCTTTCCATAGTCTTTCCTCTTCTGGGTTAAGGTAAGGATAATCGGACGGCGGGCAAGGGCGTTGATGTAAGCCAGCAGCCGTTCCCGCCGCCCGGCTTCATTGTCAGCTAATATTGTATATTTACTCCATATCTTGGTTAGTTACGAATTATTTCATTTGCCAATATCGACATTGTGTAAGCCATAAACGAAAATCCTCGAAATTCACCTTCCCGTCGCCATTCAGATCGCATATCTCACACAGCTCTGACGTGGTCACCTTAACTTCCATTTCCCCAAGATCGGCCCAATGAGTACCCCCGACCACCTCATATTTGATATAACGTATAGGTGGTATATCATCAGAAATAGTATAGACGTCAGAATAGTCTTCAATAACATTACTCTCGGAAATCGTTCCCGATCCAATCAAAGTCCAAGAGCTTCCATTGCTACTAACATATAAATTATAATTGTTTGTGTATCCAAAAACTCACTACCGGACACTTTTCTATGTCATGCAATCCATACTAATTTACTAAGTA
>CAZDYX010000522.1:0-1970 GCA_964509775.1 uncultured Desulfobulbia bacterium
TGGGATACTTGCGACCCGCTCTTTTGGGCATTGATAATTGTTTCGGCCATTGCCAAAGCCAAGTGGTTTGGTGTGCACAGCGCACCCTATCGTAATAACCCATGTAGGGTGAGCTGAACGTACCATTTGGCCCAAAAGATAATCAACGCCGACGAAACGATGAGCAACGCCCTTTAAAACATCCTCACGCGACCGCAGTCCGGGCACACCCAGGTCGGGCCGTTGCTAAGGCCCCATTTGTTCTCCTCAAAGCAGGCGGGGCAGATTTGAAACCCGCAGGGGCAATTCCAACAGAAGGGAAAATCCTGGCGGCAGAGGTGGCAATGAAATTTTTTGGGGCCTCCCCAAGTTCTACGTGGCGTTTCCGGTTTAGTCATATTTACCGTGAAAATAGAATTCAGGAGTCAGGAGTCAGAATTCAGAATTCGCCCTGAACATACCCAGCTTGTCTTTATTCCCTTATTCTGACTCCTGACTTCTGACTCCTGAATTCCTTTTCATGATCTGGGGGTGATCCCTAATCATGAACATTTGTTGCTTAAACCCAACCCGACCTCCTGGCCAAGCCAGGAAAGATACTCCGGATTACCGGCCACGATTGGAAAGGCCAGGATCTCCGGAACGGTATAGGGATGCACTGCCTTGATGGCACGCGCAAGAAGGTCAAAAAGGTCCTGCCGGCTCTTCATAAGACACATCCATTCCCCGGCGGTCTCTATGCTGCCTTGCCACCAATAGGTGCTGGTTATGGGACCAAGGACTTGCACACAGGCGGCAAGCCTTTGCTCCACCACCATCCGGGCGATCTTTTCGGCATCCTCTCTGGTTTCCGTGGTCGTCACTGCCTGGATGAATCCGGTCATGTTCTTATCCCCTTATTGTAACAACCCTACTCCACCTGTAACTACTCAGGTTGTTTAGGTCGTTAGACTGTTAGTCCTTTAGGCTAGAAACGGACAGAGCGATGGACAAGGTAAGAATCAAATCTTGTTTTTCTCTGTTACTAAACAGCTAATCCACCTACAGACTATCGACCTAAGTAGTTGCCTCCACGTCAATATTCCATATATCCCGGGCATATTCCCGGATGGTCCGGTCACTGGAGAACTTCCCCATCCGGGCCACGTTGAGAATGGATTTCCCGGTCCAGTTTGTCTGATCCTGAAAGACAAGCTCAACCCACTCCTGGCAGCGGACATAGGGGCCATAATCGGCCAGATGGAGAAAAGGGTCATGCGGCGCCAGCAGGGCATCCACCAGGGGCTGAAAAAGATCCCGGTCGCCCCCGCTGAATTCCCCCCGGGCAATGCCGTCAATAACATTTTTCAGCTCCGGGTCGGCATAATAAAAGGAACGGAGGTCCTTGCCCGAATCTTTCATTCCTTCCGCGTCCGGAACGGTCAGACCAAAAATAAACATGTTTTCCCTGCCGACCTCCTCCATGATCTCAATATTGGCGCCATCCAGGGTGCCGATGGTAAGGGCGCCGTTCAGCGCCAGTTTCATGTTGCCGGTGCCGGAGGCCTCGGTCCCGGCGGTAGAGATCTGCTCGGACAGATCCGCGGCCGGGATGATCTTTTCAGCCAGGGACACGCTGTAGTTGGGGATAAAGGCCACCTTGAGCAGACCCCGCACCCGGGGGTCGTTATTGATGACCGCGGCCACGGAATTGATGAACTTGATAATCAACTTCGCCAACCAATATGAGGGGGCTGCCTTGCCGGCAAAGATCACTGTCCTGGGAGATATCGTCAGGCGGGAATCATTGATAATCCGGTGATAGAGCGTAATCACGTGCAGCATGCTCAACATCTGGCGCTTATATTCGTGAATCCTCTTTACCTGCACGTCAAAAAGGGACAGAGGATCCACCAAAACATCGCACTTGTCCTTGATAATGGCTGCCAAACGTTCCTTGTTCCCCCTTTTTACCTGCTGCATCAGCCTTTCCTTTGTTCGTTCCTTACCTA
>CAZDYX010000522.1:1980-2297 GCA_964509775.1 uncultured Desulfobulbia bacterium
GGCCCACGCCTCCAGGCCCTTGAGCTGATAGAGATCGGCGACCCAGCCATTACCGATATGAGCGGATATAATCTTGGCAAGATCGGGATTGCTCTTTAAGAGCCAACGGCGCTGGGTGATACCATTGGTCTTGTTGTTGATCCGGCCAGGATAAAACTCGGCAAAATCCCGAAAGAGCCTGTTCTTGAGCAAGTGGGTGTGCAGGCGCGCCACCCCGTTCACCGAATGGCTCCCCACGATGGCCAGATGGGCCATCCGCACCTTCTTTACCTGCCCCTCCTCAATCATGGACATATTCCGGAGTTTCTCCTCCTTCC
>CAZDYX010000523.1:0-2294 GCA_964509775.1 uncultured Desulfobulbia bacterium
CTCTATCGCGTCATCCCCGATGTCAATGCGGCGTCGCATGGTTATATTCGGGTAATCGATGAAAGTGGCGAGGATTATGCTTATTCAGCGGAGCGGTTTTTTTCATAGACTTACCCTTGGCAGTGGAAAAGGCCTTATTGTCCACCTCGCATGAGATTGCGGCATAGTTTATGCCCCCGCGTTTCCCCGCGTTTGGGGTCGAAAGGTTTCGAACAATAACCGTGGGGACCGCATCCGCTTTTTACGGCAGAAAAAAAGCTTGCAATCTCTGGGTAAATTTGCTTGTATATTCTAACGTTAAGTAAATTGTATTTTAAAAAAGGAAAAATATCCAATTCAATAACACTTCAAATTAACTTAATAAATAAGGAGGTGAGCGGGGAAAGAAAGCGATCATTATCTTGTATTGAAAAAGGAGAACTTGGGGGAAAGATTAAGGGAATCAATATAATCTTAAGGAGATAAGAGATGAAAAAAATATTTTCAACCGTTGCAGCTTTGGGGTTGGTAGCGGGTATGGCAACCGCGGCGTCGGCATTGGATTTTTCCGTAACCGGCAAGTACACCGTGGAAGGTTATTATATTACGGAAGTGGATAATGGCGAATTTATGGGCACGGGAGGCGTCATGCCTATTAGTAATGCTGCGGACGAATTGAGCTCCGACGCCTTTTTCATTCAGTATTTCTGGATGTACCCGGAACTAAAAATTAACGACAAGACCAAGATAAAGAGTGAAGTTCGGTTGTCCGACGAAAGTATCTGGGGCAACCAGGATGACGCCATGACCACCGCTAACGTTACGGATACAGTTAATGTTCCCGGAGGAGGCACCAATACCGTCGCGACAACATCGGGGGTTACCAGGGACTTAGACATCCACAAGCTGTGGATGGAATGGGAATCCCCACGCGGTAAGGTCACGGTCGGTCGCCAGACAACCGGCTATGGATTGCCTATTTTGAACAGTTACCGCAGCCATGCCGACCGGATCTTCTGGTATCCCAACTTCCTGGCTGATCCCTGGACCCTGGAGCTGATGTATGAAAAATCTACGGAGCAGGACGGCTATAACGCCACCAATGACAGTGACAACGACCTATACGAAATTGCTTTCGGCCGCAAGGCTGAAGGCGGCAAGTTTGATCTGGCATATGATCACATAGTGGATAAGAGAAACACCGATACTGGTGCCGTTAACACCTCTTATGACCGTACACGGGAAAGGATCAGAGGTTGGGCGGACTTGGCTTATGCCAAGTATTTCGTCCAGGGTGAATTTTCCTATGATTTTGGAAACTGGCAGGAGTATGATTCAGGAGCAACCACTCCGGATAGAGACCTTGACAGTCTCGCTGCATTCATCGCGGCCGGCGGCAAGTTTAACAACCTGACCGCCTATCTGGCCTATGTGTATGCCTCCGGACAGGACCCGGCTAGTAATGATCCCAACAAAACCGCAGCAGATCGAGCTGACACCGATATGACGGCCGCGATTTTCGGGCCGGCCCAAATGGGTCTGGGGTCTCCATTCCAGCCCTTCTATATCTGGACGGGCGGCACCACGGGTCTTTATAATGATTACGTCGCGCCTGCCAATGTTCTTCTCTTGAATGCCGGACTCCATGTTTTTGGCCTCTTTGGCGACTATGCCCTCACCGACAAGGTGAGTCTGCATGGTGCAATCGGCTATGCCTTGGCCGATGAAGAGGATTGGGTGCAACATAACTTGGGTTTGGCAGACAGCCTTGACAACGAACTCGGCTGGGAAGTTGACCTGGGAGCGGGTTACAAGATTCTTGATAACCTGAAGTATGAGATTCATCTCGGATGGTTTACCCCCGGCGGAATGTTTGATGACATTGCCAGCCAACTTACCACCCCTGCTGCACCACTTCGTCCGGCTACAACCATTGATACCAACGACGTCTACCTCGTGAGCAACCACCTGACCCTGAGCTTCTAATAACGGTTCAATCAGGCAAGTTCACTACTACAGGCGGGCTGGCAACAGCCCGCCTGTTTTATTTCCAGGATCGGACCTTGCGATTTCCCTATTTGTATTGTGCCCTAAAAGGAAAAGGCGGGAACGCCCGAGCCATTTACGTCACTACTGCTGAGCGGCGTATCGTTATCGTTCATGTCTTCATGAAAAAGACCCGCAAGACATCAAGATCGGCAATTGAGATTGCGCTCAAACGCGCAAAGGAGGCCTTGATCACCGTTTCGGCCAGTGCCCATTACGATATTCACCGTCAACCGCAACGCGGTTTGGTAACAAAGCCCAAGGTTGGC
>CAZDYX010000524.1:0-2287 GCA_964509775.1 uncultured Desulfobulbia bacterium
AGGGGGATGGGGGTCAAAAAAACCGGCGGATTAGCTAATCTGACAAAGTAGAAATAGTTCTATCCCCTTTTCCTGCCCGGCAGACCTTGTCCCAGCGACACTGGAACTCACGGATCTCTTTTGCCCGGGCAATGCTTATGCGTAGAGCCTCAGTCAGGGCATGGCTGAAACGGGCCGAGCCGTCGGACCCGAACATGTGAGCAAGCTCGTGGAGATAGGTGCTGAGCGCCTCACCCCCCAGCCCCGGATACAGGAGGCGCTGCTTCAGGGCGATGTATGGGAGACCAAAGCGCCGCCCCCGGTCGGAGCCACTGCGATTCGCATCTCGAACAGGGACGCACTCGGCCATTCCCAACCACACACCAATGTCGTTCTTCAGAATCCGGCAGGGAGGGAACTCCGGAAGGTCGAACAGCCCCCCAAACAACCGGAGCGCAGTCTCCTCAAGTAGCGACAATGGCTCACGCTCGGCCGGAGTCGGCTCTCGAACGACGTTGAAACCATCGTGTGTTTCGCAAAGTGCCTCGAGCGACGGGTAGCCCAGACGTAGGAAACCATCCTGGACCAGGCGAAAACGTTCGGAGCGCTCACTCATCCAGGCCCGAGCCTGCCTTCGTCGGTTGTAACGCCGTACATCCTTCATCGCGACCCTCTCCGCAACCAGAAGGCGGGGGTAGCTTTCACGGAATCGATCCACCTGTTTCCGGTCACGGGAAAGGCGTTCGATGAGCCCGCACACGATGGGGTGGTTGCTGTCAAAATCGTAATCCTTGGTCGGATAGCGGTACCACTCCGGCTTGAAGATCTCGAGGACCCTATACGCAGCCTCGGGAGTCAGAAGCCTTGTCACAGATTTCAACACACTAACCACGTCCATCCGATAGAACGAGCTTCGGTCCCGATCAGCAGGTCGACACCGATGAAGAGCCACCACCAGTGGAAACTCAAACGAACCAAGGGCCTGATAGCTGGCAAACACAATCCCCTCGCCGCGTGCATCATAAGTCGAAGGATAATCGGACGGCTTTCGAACTTTGGTGCGCAGGTGGACTGCTCCTTCCTGGCCAGTCCACAGCGTCTCACCAAGAAGAGGGTTTTGTTCGTAATAAAAACTGAGTAGAACGGACTCAAGAAGGGGCTTGTCAAGCTCCTGAAATGGATATATACACAGCGTAGTATCAGAACATGACGGGAGTGGGCCCCAGATTCGATATCCAAGGGTAGTCAGCAACTGTTTTTCGACCTCGGTGATGCCTGTAATAACCTTTAGCTCCCAGTCCCGGGATGCCAACTCAAGCTGCCAGCCGAAGTCCCGAAGGGCACAAAGCGCCGCGATTTTGAATCCCTCTCCGAAATAGCCGGCATACTGCCCCGGTGATTCCCGCTTGGTCGAAGCACCGAGATGAAGGAGCCATTCATAGCTGAAACCGACCTCTTGCGCGAGGAGATAAAGGCAATTATTTTCAATACGCCATCGGAACCGCTGCTGCCAGTGGGAGTATCCGATTGCGTCGTAAAAATTTTGAATCAGATCTCTCAAAACCTTGTACTTGGACCAACGCACAGGATAATCAAAGATGAGACTCAGGCTGCAAACGGCCGATTTGCCACCACGCAGGCCAACAAGGCGATTCTCACCGGAGTACGGGATGTTCATGCATCCTCCCTCATATATTCCCTAAATCGGGAATTGCTGAAAGCGGCCAGCCTTTAGCTACTCCAACCAAAGATTGTTGAGATCGATTTCTATCTCCAAAAAAGGCTCAGATCTCACCTTGTCATCCTCGACATAAGTTCCTATGACCATCCACTTGCCGGATTCCAACCTGAACACGTCCAGCGTCCTGGCCAAGGGATCGATGAGCCAAAAATGGGACACCCCATATTGGGCATAGATAGCCATCTTCTTGATCTTATCTTTACGAAGCGTACTCGGTGATAAGACCTCGCACACCCAATCCGGAATCACCGAAATCCAGTTATGGTCTTTAGGAATAGAAAAATGCTCTCTTTTCCAACCGGTCAGATCGGGGACCAGGATATTTTCAGCGAACGAAATTTCCGGCTCATGAAGGATTACCCAGCCGCCTGGTCCACCTCGCCCGAATTTATATGGTGGTACTATCTCGCCTCCAAGATTTGAGGCCACATACACATGTTCCGTGGATGGTCTAGGGGTGACGAACAACTCTCCGTCAATAATCTCGCCGGTCATGTTTTCCGGAATATTATAGAGATCATCATATACTGCCTTTCTTCTTGCAGGTTCGGCCATGTTGTCCCTCCT
>CAZDYX010000525.1:0-2272 GCA_964509775.1 uncultured Desulfobulbia bacterium
CGTTCTTTGCGCAGTCCTAACAGACTACAGTCTAAACAACCTGAGTAGTTACGATTATGCAGCCAATATCAGATTTTGAGGGGACGATCTCCGGTCACAACAGGATTGTTCCGGAAATTGATTGGCATGGAGTCGATACGGTGCTCCTGGACATGGATGGGACCCTGCTGGACAGGCACTTTGACGACTACTTTTGGGAACGACATGTACCCCAGGTTTTTGCGCAGAAATATGCTCTAGGGCTAGAGGAGGCAAGGACCCTCCTTTTGCAGCGCTATAAAAAATTAGAAGGATCTCTAGCCTGGACAGATCTTGACTTCTGGTCCAAGGAGCTGGAACTGGATATCCCCTGGCTAAAAATGCAGGTAGCCCACCTTATCCGGGTGCACCCTTATGTCCTTGATTTCCTGCAGGCGGTCAAGAAGGTCAAGAAGCCTCTTTTTCTGGTAACCAACGCCCACTATAAGACCCTGGCCATCAAGATGGATAAGACAACCATAGGCAAACACTTTGATGCCGTTATCTGCGCTGCCGAGGTAGGAGTTGCCAAGGAAGACCCTGTTTTTTGGGAAAAACTCGCCCAAAAATTGTCCTTTAATCCCGGCCGGACCATGCTTGCCGATGACAATGAAAATGTGCTTTACGCAGCCCAAAAGTTTGGGGTCGGGATATTGATCTATGTAGCCCGTCCCAGCAGTGTATTACCAGTTTTGTTTTCCTCGGTTTTTCCCTCCATAGAATATTTTAGCGAGATTATGCCTCATAAGGGGTAATATTCTCCCTTGTCATCCTTCAGGTGCCTTGGGGAGAGCGCATGCCCCTCCGACACAGCACTCCTCGACATCATAGACGTTGAGGATGCGAAGCTCCTTTTCCCGCCTTGGGGCCGGAAGGGGGATAAAATTAAGAGATTTGATCAGGTCTAGTGACGTGTTTCGCGAGGGGATGGCGGAAAGGCCAGAGGCCAGTACCTGGCCGGAGAGGGTATTTAAAAGCTCGGCATCAATGCCATTGGTAACAACAGCAAGAGGAATTTGATATTGCGGGTTATAAACCCGTGCTGCGGCGATGGCAGGCCTTTCCCGGGTCACGATGGATCCTGGTCCATAGCGGATCACCATGAATTCGCGTTCCTTAAGCTGGACAAGAAAGTCAATGAAAGACACCACAAACTGGTGATTGAATAGGGTCTCAATTTTTTGCCGAGCCATAATCTCGGATCTATGAAAGCCCTTTTCAGAAACAAGAAAGCTCGCGATCTTCTGCCGAAAACGCTCATCATCGGAATCGACCAAGGGCTCGCCGGTGAGAAAATCTACGCAAAGGCCGTATTCGATATGATGCTGGGATATGTCAGCCATGTTTTTATGGTTGCAATTTGATGTCATCAATCAGTCCGCTGCCCCTGACCAAAAGACCATTTACTTCCGTAATTTTAACCCCGGGCTGCGCCATATCAAGATCTGACTGGAGATCGCGGACAAAGGTTTGCCAGGCTCCATTTTTGGCCGTGCTGCCAAGGCCAAAGAATACATATTGGCCTTGGCCAAGGTTATTATTGTTTATAGGTAGATAGGAAAGATAGCATTGACCGGCTGTTGTCTGAACATTAACGAATATACAGAAGTTATCCGCAAAGTTTATACTCCACTCGATCACAAACTGACTTGTATTGTGCCACGAGCCGCCATAGGCATTCTGCAATTTGTATCCATCATTAAAATTCGCATCTGTAAATTTTATTACCCGGCTTTGCCGTGAGGAGTCATATTCATTACTGATCGTTGCTCCCGCAGGGTCATTATCATAAACGGTCCAGTTGGCTGTTGATCCGTCCTCAGCATCTTCGTACACAGTGGCCACATTGCCTGTATTGATAATACTGACGTTTACACTGTCAGTATTTGACAAACCGCCGTGATCTGTTACCTTCAACTGGAAGGTAAGAATAACGCCTGTCTGATCTACTAATGGAACACTGAAAATTGAAGTGGAACTAGTCGGATTACCTATTGTCACTGAAGGACCACTTATCTGCGTCCACAGATAAGTGGCGATGCCGTCGTCAGGATCAGATGAACCAGTACCATCCATGGTGACCGATGAATCTTCAGTTACCGTACAGTCAGGACCAGCATTGGCGATCGGGGCATCGTTTGCGGGATTGACGGTAACGGAAACCGCACCCGTAGCAGTGCTGCCTTTGCCGTCACTTACGGTGTAGTTGAAGGAGTCGGCACCGTTGTAATTGGCTGCCGGGCTGTAGACTATC
>CAZDYX010000526.1:0-2266 GCA_964509775.1 uncultured Desulfobulbia bacterium
ACTTGCCGTTACCGCTGGTTTAAAGCCAAAGTTTAAAGAGCCAAGAATTTTTAGAAGGCAGGCAGCTATGGAAGATTTATTAAAAGAAAGGATCGACCGGTTCCAATACTATAACCAGAGCAGGATGAGAAAGGCCTATGCCTTTGACCTGAACAAGGCCAACCTGCTCTTTAAGGTCATTCCATTTCTCTTGCACGTTAATTACCCCGATCTCCCGGGTTATATCGAAAAATGCCCCTGCGGCATTTATGGATATGATCCGAAGTCCATAGGCCGTGATCTCTTCTGGCGAATATTCACCAACTCCTCGGCCTTCAACCAGTTGAACCAATCCCCGGTTCCACTCCAGCCATTTATTCATTCCCTAAAAACCATTGGCAGCATCGGGACCATAGCCCAGACGGAAAAATCGGACTGCGACTACTGGGTAAGCGTTCGTTTCCAGGAATTAGGACCGGAGGGGATTCGTCTCCTCGAACAAAAGTGCCGGAACATAGAGGAATGGACGCTAAAAAAAGGGGTGGAAATCCATTTTTTTTTGATGGATATTGATCAGACCCGCGATAACAGCTTCGAATCTCAGGCGGAAAAAGAATCAGCGGGCTCGGCCTTGAAGCTCCTCTTAAAAGACGAACTCTTTCGGACCCATCTACTGGTGGGCGGGAAGATGCCGCTCTGGTGGCTTATTCCTCCTGGTTTTTCCGAACAGCAGTACCAGGTGTATGTGGGCCGCATGGTTAGCCAAAAGGAAATTGATCCGGAGGCCTTTATCGATCTTGGCTATCTATCCGGCATCCCCCGCTCCGAGATATTCGGCGCCTGTCTCTGGCAGATGAACAAGGCCCTGGACAGCCCCTTTAAATCGGTGCTCAAGTTTGCCTATCTTGAGCTCCTGTTAAACAATACCTCAAAGATCCTGCCGGTCTTCTCCGATACGGTCAAGTGCCTCGTGACCTTTCCTGATCTGCTCGCCAAGCACGGCCAGGAACCCCTTGAGCTCGCCGATGTCGACCCCTATCTTCTCCTGGCCCGGAGTTTGGTATCCTTTTACCAGCGCAAGAGCAGCTCGGAGAATGCCAATTTCATCCGGGAGTGTCTCTTCTTAAAAACCATCGAGGGTATAGAATCCCATAAAAAAGGCCAAGGGGTGGGAGGTAATCTGGCCAAGGTTATAAAACTTATGGAAAACTGGGATCTCCAGCCGACAGACCTGGCGCATTTCCGTAACTTCCAATCCTGGAAATACCGGGAGTTGACGGAGTTCGGGGTCAAGGTCCATGCTTACCTCGGGAATACCTATCAACGCCTGGCAGGCATGTTTAATGATTGGGCCGGGAAAGAGACCCTCACTATCAGCGAACGGGACATAACGGTTCTGGGCCGGAAGCTTTTTACCTTTTATGAAAAGAAGCCAAAGAAAATTGAATACATCAAAAGCCCCTCTCCGGAGGCCATGGGCCAGAAGGAGATCACCCTCCTGATCACCAAGGTCGAGGGGAAATTCTTCTTCTATGCCTTCCAGGGCCAACATGATCGCAAGGAGATCCGGGAAAAGATCGGATACGTGATCAAACGGGAGGACGACCTCATCACCCTTCTCGTCTGGGCCATTGCCAATGGTATTATCACGACCGAAACGATCCTCTATCTCATCTCGGACTTTTCGTTGCTCGATCTCGTGGATATCCAGCAGCTTACAACCAGCATCCTCCAGTTTTTCCCCAAGTTCAGTTTTTCCAAGATCGAGGGCGATATACTCTTGCAGCCCGAGGTGATCACCCGGGCCATGATCGTGGTAAACCTCATGAAAGAACCGGTGCGAGGATCAAAGACCCTCCATTCATCCATGATCTCCACCAACAGCTATGGTGAATACTTTATCGAGCATATGACCAGTCTGGTGCAGGTGAAAAACATTTCCCGGATGCTCCTCACCCGCTATTTTATAAGCCGTTGGAACAACAACCTTGAATTTTTTATTCCAACCCAGCCGGAATCCCGATACATCCAGTCCCTAATCGAAGGCTAAGGGCCTCGGGGAATAGGCTCTTCGCGGATTAGTGGGAAACCACCTTGAGATACGTCCAACTTTTTGGAATTGGTGCGTATAACGCACCCTACAAAAATGAAAAATACATGCTGGTTAGATGTGACTCGATGCCTTTGTAGGGTGCGCTATGCGCACCATTCGTTTGGCAGGCCTTGATCATTGTTTGGCCCACTCGTAGGTCGGGTTAGCGTAGCGTAACCCGACATCAAGCCAGCC
>CAZDYX010000527.1:0-2258 GCA_964509775.1 uncultured Desulfobulbia bacterium
GGTAGCGATTAAGCCGCAACCCTGGGCTGACAGACATAGCCCCTTTGGGGCAATCTATTGGCCGATGTCCCAATAGAGCAGGATCACGTCACGGTTCACGGCGCGCGTGGCGGAAAGCCGGGCCGACGCGACGCGGTCTTTTATGACCTGGAAAATTAGGCTGAGTAAGTCTTCTTGTCCTTCTCGAACAAGCACGGCTGGATCTGCGATGGCTCTTGTTTATACTTCACTATGGGAAGTCCGGGAAGATCCTCGACTTCCTCGTTGCCCCATTGCTTCCAACCGGGGCGACCATGACGAGCAAACAACTCCAGATACGGTCCGGGTGAGCAGGCTTCGATGGTCTCGTACAGCTCATCAGGCTTACGGGAATGCTCCCTCTTACGGGATGTTAGGAGATTCACTTGGGTGCGACCTGGCTGAAGTGTACGCATACTCCCTCGAATGCCAAACAGCACAAGCTCTGTTACATTCCGGAAGTAGAACCCGACTCCACGTCCATCCGGTCCCCCATCTTTACGGACTTTATACCACACAATGTTGGTCTTGTAAGTGAACCCCCATCGTTTCATAACGCCCAGGCCCTCCGCAAGAAGGGCGTTGGGAACCCACAGATATAGATGGCATCGTGAAGCAGCAATTCGGCCAACCGGCAACTCGAGAATCTCATCGAGCGTCATCGTTGGATACCTAAGAAGCCTCTGGTGTTCCGGTGCCATCTTGCCCGTGCGGTTCTCAAAGCGCCAAGGGGGATCGGCAAGGATCGTAGAGAACGGCCCCCGCACCTTGTGAAGCAGGTCCTCGGCGGCAGAGAGTTCCGGCATGTTATATATCTTCGACATACAGTGACCTCCTTATGCCAAAAACCAATAGTGGGCAACCAGCTCCGCCACCCCCTTGAATCCGGGGTAACAGCTTCGACATATGCGTGGTAGATGCACCATAGGACTGACCACGCCCTAAACTCTCGAAAACCTCCTGTAACTCGTCACAACGCGTGATGATAATTCCCACGGAAACGGCGCGCAGGTCAAACAGGAGACGAAAATTGTTGAGATCTCTGTCGAAAAACGGATCCTTGTTGTTCCACTCGATCTCGATCGCGATTCTATTCTTGAAGCAATCGACCGCATGGGTGGGCGAAAGCATTTCGTTTTCGTCGACGGTAATCTTCGTGTCGAACCTCTTCTCTTCCCAGCCTTTCTGGAAAAATGCGCCGTCAATCCACGCGGCGACTTTAGACTTGCGGCCGCCACCAACGGCAATGTGGCTCTTGAGAAGTCGAAACTGGGTGAGAATATCACACACATCAGCGAACTCGTCAGGAAAATCGTTGTGGATGATGGCTGATGAATGCCGCCATTCATGGATCTCATAGTTCGTTCGGATGAACTCTGGAAAACGCTCAACGCTCATAGTTGATACCTGATTTCAGACAGTAATTTCTTCTGGTCTCGACACATAACCTCACTGTGGCCCATCTCGCCGTTCATGTCAACCACCATCGCGTTACCCTGGGGGGTCAAGATTCTACCGGACTGTAAATGACTACAAATTGAATGATATACAGCAATCTAACAGTTCATACCTAACCCGGACAAACCAAAACCAACAAAGTTGACTTTTGTACAAAATGGCTACAATCGCTCCACTGGCGCTGGTTTACAGAGTGGCCTCAAATTTTTCGTGCTATTTTTACATCGGGTTAACTTCTAAGTTTCTAAGAACCAACCCCACAAATCCAAAAATCACACCAATGCGGCATCGATCTGGGCCAGGACCTGGTCCTTGGCAAACCCGACATGCTGGGTGGAGGCATTGAGGCAGGCAACCGCGCAGGCGCCGCAGCCCTGGCATAAAACCTCCACCACCTCTGCCTTGCCGGTTTCCTCGTTGATCCGCCGGGCCTCAAAGGGACAGGTCAGCACACACATGCCGCAGCCGCTACACCAGCGGGGGACCACGGCAACCGTGCGGCCGGTGGCCTGGATCTCCCTTTTGCCGAGCAGGGCCGCTGCCTTTGCGGCCGCGCCTCGGGCCTGGGAAACCGCCTCAAACAGGAGCTTGGGCGAATGGGCAAGCCCGGCAAGATAGATCCCGTCGGTGGCAAACTCCAGGGGCCGGAGCTTGGTATGGGCCTCAAGGAAAAATCCGTCGGCATCGAGCGGGACCTTGCAGACCTGGGACAGGACCGCATTGTCATTGGGCTCTATCCCCGTGCTTAGGACCACGGTGTCGGCCGGGATAATGATCTCCCG
>CAZDYX010000528.1:0-2255 GCA_964509775.1 uncultured Desulfobulbia bacterium
TTCCCTGTCCCTTCCTGTCTGAAACAATTGCATTCTAAGTGCTTGAGTTTTCTTTAAGGACTCGGGGACGCTATTGACTAACGTGACGAACTCTGTTATGTTTTGGCATCACATTGAATTGAGGAGGAAAGAAATTGCCGCGCCAAGCAAGATTGGATGCCCCCGGCACTTTGCATCATGTCATCGTCAGAGGGATCGAAAAGCGTCTATCGAGGTGCTCGATGTCTCAGAGTACAGCCGTGTCGGATTCCCTCGAAAACCTGGCGGGAGTGCATCAAAAAGGTTTTGGAAGTGGACCCGCTCGAATGTCACCGATGTGCCGCGAAGCAAATGCCCTTGGGGTACCGGGCCGAAATGAAAATCATCAGTTTCATAACCGAACCGTAAATCATCCGGCGGATTCTTAAGTATCTAAAACGTTGGGAAGATCCGGTTCGCAAGGGCAGATCACCGCCGAACACGACGCCACCGACTTCAAGTCATGTCACATATGAACCAGCCGACGACGGTTGGCCGGGCTATGAGGAACCCTGTATCACCATTGAGTGAACAGGCGAACTTGTAAAGGTGAGGCGGATGGTAGGGTTTTGCCTTTTTTGCCCCATAAAGCCGTCCTTTTCCCAAGATTGCCGACATTTTCGCGCACTAAAACCATTCCTTCCTTGACGCCCTGTTTTTTTTCATGGTAGATATGCCCAACAGGCTGTTTTTGACTGTGAGGCGGAAGGCTGACAGCGCATTTTTTCTTTTGGCCTTGGCCACCCCGAAAGCAATTTCTTATCAACTTTCCAGCCATACTCGCACCGAATCTTGCAAAGATGAAGCCACACAGGACAACCACGATGAACGACAAACAGCTTCAACAACTCGATCAGCACCTGAAGCAGTGGCGGGAAAACCACGCCGACGCGGAAAGCGTGCGTGCGGCGTATCGCCAACAGGTGCTGAAGTTCACTTTGAGCTCGATGGCGCTGGAAAACGAACCGGTCAACCCGGAACGACTGGCGAAACTGCTGTGTCAACCCGTCCGATAGACGCCACCCGCGAACTGGCGACAGCCGCCGGTCTGCTTACCTATAGTGAAGTCGCCGAGCATCTCGCGGTGAACATCGCGCACTGCCTCGACGCGCTGTTGGAAAACCCTCCCGAAGACATCCGCATTACCCCGGAATGGATTTGCGACACCCACCGCTGTATCGCCGGTGAGCTATTCCCGGAATGGGCTGGGTGCTTTCGCACCACCGATGTTCAGGTGGGCATCCATTTGCCCCCGCCCGGCCATGAAGTCGCAGTCCATATCAAAAACTTCTGTCTGGATTTGGAAGAACGTCTGCGCCATCTGCGCGGTGCGGAATCCATTGCCGAACTACTGGCATGGGCTGACTGGCGTTTCCAATGGATACATCCGTTCAAGGATTTCAACGGCAGGGCGGGGAGAATTTTACTTATCGCGCTGGCTTACAAACTCTCACTTCCGCCGATTGATCCTGCCTCCGACGAATCCGGCAAGGCGGTCTATTTCGGCGCACTGCGCGCCGCCGACGTGGGCAATCTTGTTCCGTTGACCGATCTTTGGCTAAACCGGTTGCTGCAGGTTGGGAACAAGTGAGTGCAGCAGCCGGCGCACTCGCGGGATTTATAATCAGTAAATATGACTGGACTTTGGCCATTTTGGTTTTATGAGACAAAAAACCGCTGGTAGACGCAGATTTAAACAAATATTGATCCCAATTCTGGTCAAATATGCGCCAAATCAGCGTGAATCAGTGCTCATTTGCGGCTAAAATCGTGGATTTTCGAAAATGGCCAAAGTCCAGTATGAATGAAAAGATATATTTCCTTGTCCATTGATTTTTTGCGCCTCGCCATTCATTCCATCCAATCCAATTGTTGCGATCAGCCATGTATTCATTGAGAGGATGCACGCCATCTTCGTTGGCACACGCTAAGTGCAGTTTGTATTGGACTGGATGCTCTATTGGTATGAGGTCTATCAATTTGATTGGCACAGTCATCCCGTGTCTCCTGTTAGATGATATTTTATCTTGCGCTCAGTCCTTTTCATTTATATCTAATCGGCCCTCCGTGATCTTCGATAGTTTGCGTCTTGATCCTCGGAAACTTTTCTTGATAAGCTGAGGATATCATTTGTCGGTGACATTTCTGGACACTCGGAAGAAAAAAATTAGGAGGGGGCGGGAAGATGTGGGGCAGCCATCTCATTAAGGTCATCAAGGCGGTCGATCTCTTGAGCA
>CAZDYX010000529.1:0-2255 GCA_964509775.1 uncultured Desulfobulbia bacterium
TCCAAACATTACTGAAGCTGACGCTCTCTGGTGGGTCATCCCAGAGCTTCCGCCAGGGAAAACAGAGATTATAACCTATAAGGTTAAAATTAATCCATCAGTTCCCATAGGAAAGCAGGGCTCCGGCATGTTTATCAAAAACAACTTGAGTTGACGTGCTTTTAATAAAGTACTGGTTTTTCTTTGCATGATCATGTAAGCTCATTCCATGAGTAAAGTCGATCATGCAGTTGCTTTTCATCACCGTGAAATTCTCGCTGGTATTCATGTACGTCCTATTTGTTCAGGTGAGCGCGATCTCTGGGATGCTCTCATCCGTCAACACCATTACCTCGGCCTTCACTCCCTTGTCGGTAAAACTCTTCGCTATGTGGCTGTATTTCAAGGGTATTGGCTCGCCCTCCTGGGCTGGCAGCCTGCCGCCCTTAAATGCAAAGACAGGGATCGTTGGATCGGCTGGGCTCCCGTTACTCAATATCAACGCCTCCACTTTATTGCCAACAATTCCCGATTTCTTATTCTGCCGGGTGTCCGCATCAAAAATCTGGCCTCCAGAATTTTATCTCTCAATCTCAAGCGTCTCTCTTCCGACTGGCTGACCGTCCACGGGCATCCGGTCTTCTTGGCGGAAACCTTTGTCGAGACGCCCCGGTTTACCGGCGCCTGCTACCGGGCAGCCAACTGGCAGGTACTTGGGCAGACAAGAGGTTTCTCTAAATGCGGCAGGCGGTACACGCAAAATGCGCTGCCCAAACAGATCCTTGTTTACCCCTTGCACACCTCGGCAAGAAAAATGCTTGCTGATCCCAATCCCCATCCGAGCTGGAGGTGGCCCATGCAATCATGTACGTTGAGTTCCAAACAGATGGAAGATCTCTTCATTCTCCTTCGCAAACTACCGGACAACAGAAAACCCAGAGGGCTCAGGCATCCTTACATCTCTGTCCTCACGATCAGCATAGCCGCCCTGCTGGCAGGGGCTAAAAGCTATATTGCCATTGCCGAATTCGCCTCAAGACTTAGCCAAAATCAGCTCAAACGATTACGTGCCCGCTTTGACCGGCGCACGAAAAATTTCCTGGCCCCTTCTGAACCAACTCTTCGCCGCGTTCTTCAAGCCGCAGACGTTAATGCGGTAGAACTCTGCCTTGGCCAATGGCTGATGCAGGCCGCTCCGGACAAGGCTATCGCCATTGATGGAAAAACTCTCAAGGGCGCCCGCCGGGAGAATGGAACCAAAGTCCATCTGCTCAGCGCCTTCCTCCACCAGCAAGGCATCACTGTCGGACAAGTAGAGGTCGGCGAAAAAACCAACGAAATCCCCATGGCCCTGCTTCTCCTGGCCCCTCTCGATATCAAAGACGCTGTAATCACCGCCGATGCCTTGCATACCCAAGTCAACACCGCTCGCTACATAGTCGAAGAAAAACACGCTGACTACCTCTTTATTGTCAAAGAGAATCAAAAAAATCTCCTGGACGATATCTCCCTGCTCGGCAATGCCGATTTTTCCCCCTCCCCACCAGACAATCGATAAAGCCCACGGACGGCTCGAAGTCAGGACTCTCCGCTCCTCCACACTTCTCAACGGCTACCTCAGCTTCCCCCACTGTCAACAAGTCATCAAAATTGAAAGGGAAAGGACCTACCTTAAATCCGGCCAATCGACATGCGAGACGGTCTATGGCATCACCTCTCTTACCCCGCAACAGGCCGGCCCCGAACGTCTGCTTGCCCTCAACCGGGAACACTGGGGCATCGAAAACCGTTCGCATTATGTAAGAGACATGGCCTTCGATGAAGACCGCCATCAAGTCCGCACCGGCAATGGTCCGCAGATGATGGCCTGCCTGCGTAATTTTGCCATAGGTCTTCTCAGGCTTTGCGGAATAAAAAACATCGTAAGCGCTTTGCGTCAATTTGCAGCTGATAGCCATTTGACCTTAAGACTGCTCGGTATTTAATCCAAAGCGATCAATGCCCGTCAATCCTGTGTGCAATGCATTCGTACGCCCAAAAAATGATATAATAGACGCAACACCCAGTCGCATCGCTATTTTTCTCGCCTCCTTGGCTCCTTTTAATTCATAGTTGGCTTGACGTGATTCTCAGGTGTTACCGCCTTTTTTGAATTTGACGGGGCCGTGACCCTGCCATCCGGGAAACACATCCGCATGATTACGGCGCCATATTTTCTGGCCTGCAAATTTGCGGCTTTCGATGGCCGGGGAAATGATGATTTTTTGATGAGTCAC
>CAZDYX010000530.1:0-2251 GCA_964509775.1 uncultured Desulfobulbia bacterium
CGCGATACAGCTCGGTTTCAAGCGTCTTCTCCCCAAAATCCGTTACAATGAGGAACAAATCAAGGACCCCAACACCTTTTCGGTCTCTAAAAGTTTCGGCCAGTACAAATGCTCTGAGCTTTGTGCAATCTCACATGGTTATCCCCCCTATCCACCTAAACACCTACAGACTATCCACCTGAGTAGTTACCATTTTTGTATAAAGGAGCATTCATGGAACGAATAATTCCGGGGACCAAGACCAGTGAGGTCCTGACACGACTTCGAGCAGGGGACGGCTACTTCATTACGAATACCGCCCGTGATCTCTCCCAGTCCGACTTCAAAAATCGTATTCTCCTGCATACCGATCTGCTTGCCGCGCCGGCCCGGGACCGGGCAGGATATTTTTCCCTGGAGATCACCGGCGGGGCCTCCATTCATGTGGACATCCTGCGAAAGCAGGTGGATCCCTTCTTAAAGCTCGAACTCCTGCGCAAGGAAATGCCGAACACGATGTTTCAGACCCTGTGCCGGGGGGCTAACCTGTTTGGCTATCGCCCGTATCCACAGAATGTCATCCGCCTCGTGGTGCGCGAATTCGCCAAATACGTCGAGGTCTGGCGGGTCTTCGACTTCATGAATTACATCCCAAACATGCAGGTGGTCTTTGAGGAGGTGCAACGGGCCGAGCAGATCCTTGAGCCAAGCATCTGCTTTTCTACCGGTCCTGAACATACCGACCAGTACTATGTCGGCAAGGTCAGGGAAATCATCGAGGTCACCGGCGAGGACATCATTCTCTGCATCAAAAATCATGGCGGACTGGGTACGCCCAAGAGGATCGGCGATCTCGTGGCGGCCATAAAGCAGGTCTTTCCGGAGCTCGTCATCCATTATCATGGCCACAACACGGACGGAAACGATGTGGGCCGTATCGCCGCTGCAATACTAAACGGCGCCAAGATCGTTGACGCCGCAGACCATGCCCTTACCGGTTTCTATGGTCCGCCTCCAATACTCACGGTAATCCAGACCCTGGATCCCTATGGGAAAAAGGCCATCGGCGTGGACACCAAGGCCGTGATCGAGACGTCCGGGATCCTTCGGAACGAGCGTGAACACTACGCCTACTTCGAGTCGCAATTTAAGGGGTTCTCGCCCACGGTCCAGATCCATAAACTCCCGGGCGGCGCCATGGGAAGCAGTTTTGAACAGGCGGTCAAGGGCAAGTTTTTGCATCTCATGCCCACCATCCTGCACGATGAGCTTCCCAAGGTCCAGATAGAACTCGGGAACTGGTGGAGTGTCACCCCCGGTTCGCAGATCCTGTGGACCACCGCAGTGAACAACGTGTTAGAGGGAGAGCGGTATGGCAACCCCTCCGGTGATCTTAAAAATTTGTTAATGGGCCGTTATGGACCCTTCCCCTTTTACCAGCCGGCAGACTGGATCTATGAGAAGGTGTTGGGCACAGACTGGTCGACCATCCTTGAAAAAGACGGCGGGATAGCCGCCATTGAAGACGTGGACCTGGACAAGGAGTGGGAGGTTCTTGCCGAAAAGTTGGACCGTGAACCGACCATGCAACAACTGGTTACCTATCTCCAGCATCCCAATGATGCGGTAGCCTTTTTTAAGTTTGAGGAGCGCTTCGGCAGGGCCTATGTTCTTCCGCCCAGTGTTTGGTTCCGTAGGGGCGGATTCAAGTTAGGCGATGATATCGAATTTAACGATCACTATGGCAAATCGCATATTATAGAGATCGGACCCAGCCACCAGGCTGAAGGGGGTGAATGGACCATCTATTTCAATGTGGACCATCACCAGGAAATCTTTGTCCTTGAGGACAAGAAAAAGGAAGGCTCACCGACGAAAACCCCTGATCTTAGTAAGGAAGAAATTGCCGAGTTGGCCAAAATCGGCGATATCCGCGCCCCATTTGCCGCCTCGGTTTGTGAGATCAGTGTGCTCACCGGGAAAGAGGTTAAACGGTCGCACCGGCTCATGATCCTTGAGGCCATGAAGATGCAGACCCCCATTGTCGGTGAGATTTCCGGCAAGGTGGCCCAGGTGTACGTAAAGCTTGGTCAAAACGTGAAGCCAGGGGACAAACTCCTGAAAATTATCCCGGAGGAGCAATAGGCAGAAGGTCCGATTCCCGGACGGCAAGAATCGGACAGGTATCATTCCCCTGACCTGAAAATACAATGCCCGCTTTGTAACTACTCAGCGACCCAACCGGGGGCCGGCCTCTAATATTAATGTAACT
>CAZDYX010000531.1:0-2250 GCA_964509775.1 uncultured Desulfobulbia bacterium
GAATTCAGAATGCTACGTGAATACGCCTCCAGTAGTCTGCTGATCTCTTCCAGCACACCAGCAAGTCTTTAAATGTCGTCGCCGGCCTCCTCATTCTGACTGACTCCTGAATTCTGAATTCTGAATTCATCACTTTAGGGCGACTATGGTTTTTGTCCCTCCTGCTTCTGGAATTTGAGCTCATACATGAGCACCGTGCTTTCCGGGGTTGAGACCAGATCCTCCAGGCCGCCCCGGAGAACAAGTCCCACCATAAGAAAGGCGCTGTTTTTGTCTTCTTTGACCCGCAACACATAATCCGCGATGTAACCGTCGATCTTTCTTGTCTGCCAAAGCTCGGTAAGGGCAATCCCGTTCCAGGTGAGGGCATGTATTTCCCCGCTGGGATAGGATTTGAGATTTTTAAGGACCCGCGAGGCGGTTGACAGGTTTTTATTTATAATTACATCTTGCTGGCCGTCATTATTGACGTCGGCGATGATGATCCGTCCCGGAATGTAGTTCCGCTCCTCGACGTCCAACTTCTGGCCCTGGGTCCCAAACCCCTCCTTTTCCCCGCCGATGAAGCGTTTGGTACCGCCAAAATAGTCGTCGCTTTTCCAGAGAAGCTTGCCGTCGTGCCGGTAGACGCTCAAACGGTCGGATTGGTCAATGGTGATGGTTTCAGTCCTGCCGTCGTTATCAAGATCGGCAAGGGAGAAGTCGAAAAGGTTGATATCCTTTGGCACGGAGATCATGTCACCTTTTTGCAAGGCGTTGTTCGCCGACAGCAAACGATAAATTCCGGAGGACACCGGATTATCCGCGGCTGCCTGCTGACCGGCCAGGACATTTCCCTCACCGGGTATCTTTAAGACCCTGATATACCAGGGGACGTCTTTAAAAAGATAGTCAAAACCTTTACCATTCCATTCCACGACAAACGACCGTGGTTCTTTAACATCGGCAGCACTTACGTAGAGTTCCTGCCTGCCGTTGCCGTCAAGGTCGGCGATGCTGACCCCATGTATTTTATACCGGGCAAGACTTGGGATTTGCCAAAACATATTGAGCCGATTCCCGTCCCGGCGGTAAATCCTGACCCCGGATTTATCGGCGAGCACCACTTCGTCGGCGCCGTCGCCATCCAGATCTCCAACGTCCATGCCTTGTAAATCGAGTTCGAGGTTTTGACTTTTGGTAAAGCCCTGGGCGCTGGCCCCAGAGGCATATTGCAGAACATCGGGAGCAAGTGCGGAATACGGCCCGGACTTAAATGCCCGGTCAGGGTGAGCGGAGATAATCGGACCGGTATCGGTTGACGAGGCCTGGGGTTGGGCCGGTGTTTTGGGTGCCGGTCGTTTCTGGCCAAAGGTCTTTTCCCCGATATCCCAGGCAAGATCCTGCACGGCAATGATCACGTCGTTTTCTCGAGGGGCCGTTGTAAAAAAATTCTCGGTAGTGCCTGCTGCGGAAGAAAAGACCTTGGCATCGAGGCTTACCCCGCCGCCGAGGGCGGTAAGGCTGCCGGCAATTACCTGGTCGGCGCCAAGAAGGGCGGCTACATTCCTAAAATCTTTCTCGTCCTGGGGATTGATTTGACCCTTGAGCGCCTCGTTGACCTTGGCCTTCTCAATCATCTTGACCCCACCGCCGGCGGCGAGGCGGCTTGCCAGCATATCCCGCATGCCGTCGGCAAGATAGGAAAGATCCTTGTCCGCATGGACCGTAAAGGGTAAAACCGCCACTGCCGCCTTGTTGGTCTGTTCCGCAATAACAATACCGGGGATGAGATAACCCAAGATAAGGCCCATAAAAAAGATGTTCATGCTCAGGCGTATGGTTACTGGTTTCATACGATTTCTGTCTTCCTCATAATATTTTATTGGCTGAAGGCGATGTCTTTATTTCACCCTTTCGGGTGAGGATTATAGGTAAGCCGGATGATATACCTAAGAGACGTTTTACAGCAAGTTTTTTCTGGTAAAACTTATGGTCCCTGGATGGTGCAATACAAAAAAGTGACAAGCCAGCAATTTTCTTGAATGTCGGCCTTGATCATCGTTTCGGCACAGTTCAATGCTTCTTGGTTTAAATCGTAGGTCGGGTTAGGCGTTTTTTGCCGTAACCCGACAATTCCGAGTTTAATGTCGGGTTACGCTACGCTAACCCGACCTACGAGTGGGCTACGAGCTGGCCAAACGATGATCAAGGCCTGAATGTCGAATGTCGAACAGGGAATGTCGAATGTCGAAGGAAGGTGGAAAATTT
>CAZDYX010000532.1:0-2243 GCA_964509775.1 uncultured Desulfobulbia bacterium
TGCACATCAGGCCATCGCTATCGCGCCTTCGCAACTAAAAATGGCCAAAGTCGAGTCTAAAAGATCCATCCTTACTGGCCTTTGATGCGCGAAGAAGGTCCACCACCCATAATCTTCATAGTATCTATCGGATTGGGACGATACCGTGCGACACCTCGGTGCGCGAAATTCTTGACGGCGTTGATCCCAACGATTTACGCTCGGTCTTCAAAGATGTTTTCCGCCAGATTCAGCGGGGCAAGGCCCTCGAAAAAATGGTGTTTCTGGACGGCTACTACCTCCTGAATCTCGATGGGACCGACTTTTATTCATCCGAAAAAGTCAGTTCCGAAGCGTGCCTGAAAAAAGTGCGAAAAAACGGCAAAACCCTCTATTACCTGCAAATGCTGGGCGCGGCGATCGTGCATCCTGATTACAAGGAAGTCATCCCTCTCTGCCCGGAGATGATCGTCAAACAGGACGGCAAACAGGTTTTTTTCATCATGGCCTCCTTCCCTGGTAGGGATTCGGAGTGATCAACGCCGCTGTTCCAGGGTGTGGAAATCGATCTGGGTATTGATGGAGTTGCCCACTGCCTCGTCATAGAGCCGGTTTTGCAGACTGGCGATCAAGAGCCCCCATTCCTTACGGTTCCTGACTTCCCTCCGGGAGGTATCGGGGCTGTGGCAGGTCGGGCATTGCTGCCGGAAAATCTGCATCTCCCGTTTTTCCCGCTCCTTGTGAAAGTTTATCAGGTCCCGGATGTCGGGCACCGAGACATCCGGGGCGAGCTTTTCCGAGGCGGCGGTGATCAGGGTGTCGCTGGCCCGAGCCGTGATTGAAGGCGTAGGGCTGTTCGACAGGGTATGGCATTCATTGCACTGGCCATAAAAGAGCTTGGTCATCACCATCTCGTGCTTTTTGTGGTAGATGGCGAGTATCTTGATCTTCTCCTCGGTGTAGATCTCCGGGGTCTTCTCCTGCATGCGTTTTACCGTTTGCATCCACTCTTCCTCGGACATGCTGCGGCGGGTGACCTGTTCCTCGGGATGGCACCGGGTGCAGGTCTCGCGGAAGACGTCCAGCTCATTTTTTTGCCGATCCACATGAAAACGCACCAGACTCTCCACCTCATCTTCGGTGATATAGCCGCGGCTGTAAGCCTGCATGGTATTGATGGTCCGCTTCCAGGCCTGCTCATCCTTGAAGACCTCGAGGGAACGTTCCAGCTCGTGGCACGAGGAGCACTTCTGGACAAAGATGTTGAGGGCCTCGGCATTCGCGCCTTGCTCCTGTACCGCCGGACCTCCCAGGGCCTTGCGGAAATCCCGCTTGACCGTCTGCTGGTGTTCCCGCACATGGAAGGTGACAAGAAGCTCCACATCCTCATCGGTGATGATATTGCCGGCCTTCTCCTGCATCTTTCGGATAAGGGCCCGGGCCTGCTCCGGAATTAGAGCCTTTTCCACGAAGCGGTTGCCCCGATGACACAGCTGGCACTTGGTCTGGAAGGTGGCCGCCTCCTTTTTCTGTCGTTCCACATGGTACCTTACCAGCCGGTCGACCTCGCCGGGCGGGATGTCCACCTTGTTTTTTTCCCGCATCCGCTGGATGGTTCTAAGCCAGGCCTCCTCATCCCGGAAGGTGTTCAAGGCGCGTTGCAGGGTGTGGCACTTGTTGCATTCCCGGCCAAAGAGGGCGGCCTCTTCCGCGATCTGGCCGGTCTGCTCCCCGGGGGGTCTTTCCATGCCCTCCTGACAGGAGATAATAAGGGGAAAGAAAAGAATAAAGAGAAAATATCCTCGACGGACTAAGGGTGGGAAAAACGTTTTTTTTTCGCTCATGGCTGACCATCCTTTTCACGTTGGTGATAAGAATTTGCTTTCGGGAAGGCCGAGGTCAAAAAGGTGATAGGTAATGGTGATAGGTGATAGGTGAGGTGGTGATAAGAATTTGCTTTCGGGAAGGCCGAGGTCAAAAAGGAAAAATACGCAAAAAGCCCGTCGGCTCCCGATCAAAACAGGCCAAAGCAGCTTATTTGGCATACCTACCATGAAGAAAAGCAGGGCGTCAAGGAAAGAATTGCTTGGGACGTAGAAAAAACGGAGAGTCTTGGGGAAAGGACAGCTTTAAGGGGTGAAAAAAGGCAAAGCACTGCCATCCGCCTCGCCTTCATAAGGTCGCCTGCTCACTCCAGGGTGACACAGCACGGCTTAGCCGCAACCAAACTGTCATGACTGTCCTCGCAGCCACCCACAAAGATG
>CAZDYX010000533.1:0-2222 GCA_964509775.1 uncultured Desulfobulbia bacterium
ACAGCGTGTACGTCAGGAAGATGCTATGCCTCTAATGGAAAAAATTCTGAAGAATCAACTTGACAGCCGTGAACCGGAAAACTTGAGAAAGATCAAGGAGGAGACCCGGAAGGCTGTTCGCTGGTACAAATGGCTGGCCTGTTCGACCACGGCCATCTGCCTTCTCGCGCTGGTTGCCTTTTTTCTCTTTTTCCCATGGCAAGGGGGTATCAAGGGTCTCCGGGCATCAGCAATCCTCGGCAATCCGATCACATCATTTCCAGTTGTATGGGTATGGGCATCTCAGAGCCAAATCCAGGTGAAAGCCCCTGACGGGGAGGAGAAGCAGGTCGAGTTGATGGTCCTCTCTGAAGAAAACAAGCCCTTAGCCGATACGCCCGTTGAGCTAAGTCTGGAGAAAGTGACAGGAAGTCTGACCCGGACATCCGGATCTAAAACTGATGAGTCTGGTAAGCTGATATTTCAATACAAACATCAAAAGGGCGACTTGACAGAGGATACTTTGATCGTACGCGTCGGAGAATCTACTGTGAAGACAATCCCAATAACAATCCACACGGAGGCCCTCCCAAGGCTGGCATTGGCTGTCAAACCGACACAGGGGAGTGAGACCGAGCTGAAAAGAAGCGGCGAGCACTGCGTGTTGACAGCAACGATCAACAATGAATCGGACATGGAAGCCAGGAACATCCAGTTAAAATGGGATGCTCCCGAAGCACCTTTTCTTGGGATCAAACCTGCCTCCACAGTTCCGAACTTGTCTCCCAAGGCCAGTCATTCCGTGTCGTTTTGCGCTACCCTTTCAAACATTCCCCCCGAGCAGGTTGTCAACGGCATAAGAGTGCATTTCCATGTGACCGCTGATGGCTTCAATAATGATGCTGCTACGGCCAGGGCTGAGTACCTGTTGCAGGTCGCAAAAGATAATGCAGATAGGAAATGGATTCTGGAGGCGGAGAAGGTCGCTTACGAAGACTGGGAGACGAATGGCGTGGCAATCAAAGACACCGTGGGATTCGTTGTGAAAGGAGTATCTCCGGAGGAGAAGCCACTTGAAGCGATCCAAGTCAAGGTAGAGCCTGTTGATCTGATAACATTTCCAAATACCGTTTCTTTGACGGATAAGGCCAACGGCAGAGTCGCCGGATGCCGCTTCGAGGTCGTAGCGGCCAAGACCGGTGAAGGGCAAATCAGGGTAATTAATCCGAATAATGGTCAGGAGATTGGCTCGGCAAAGCTGATCGTTCGGCCGGGAGTGACTGTCTCTTTCAAAAGGGATGGTAAAGACAAGCCTTTCGAAATAAGAAAGAAGCCATGTTGTGATAATACAGCAAATTGTAATAAAGTGCCTAAGCTAATTGATGTATCCAAGCCGACAAGGTATCGTATCGACGCCAGGAGTATTGACAGTGACAAGATTAATGATCCGAGCCTATGTATTAAGGTATATTGCACCGAAAAGAAGGAGTCGGGCTGGATTCACTCGAATTTACAAAGAGAGCTCGATGGCGATCTGAATGGAGTACCTGTGAGCAGCGAGTGAAGTTCAAAGGCTATTACCAAAAGTCTATAGAAGGCTATGAATCATGGAGTCCATATGTCTGAGCACAAGGATTTTCAAGGCGATGCCGAACAGTTCTTGGACAGCGACAAGCTCAAGCTGCAGATGGAGCGTTTCAACCATGCGCAAGACCTGCTTTTGGAGGCGGATAAAACTTGCTCTCGCAATCCAATGGAAGCCCTCCACCTGTTCCGGCAGGCGGTAGTGCTCCCCGTCAAGCTTGGTGAGCAGGGGGAGCATATTCGCGAGATGGTGTTCGGACGTGTGCAAAGTGCTGTCAGAAAAGATCTCCGTAGAGGTCGTGGGGACATAGCTAGCAATCCTGGCCTGACCGAGAGGTTCCTGGACACCATCAGGAACTGGCTGGACATACTCCCGGATCATGTGAATGACAGTGTCGAAGCTCTACGACTCGATCCCAACAAACGTCTATGGCGATTGCCTCGCCTCCTGGCTCTCCATCGGCATTATTGCCATTTTACGAGAAGACTGCACGAGCTCCATAGGGAAACAGGCAGCAAGCCCCTTACGGAAATAGCTCAACGGGTCGAGGCGGTTGAAAAGGATATCCGGGCGGCGCATCTAAAAACCAGGCGCTTTCGCCTTCTCGGCGAGCTGAAGGCGTGGATCGAGAATGAACGGGATGTTCAGCGCAGCATTG
>CAZDYX010000534.1:0-2220 GCA_964509775.1 uncultured Desulfobulbia bacterium
ACCGACGAAGGGAATAAAGGGTTTTCACTCATAACCCATGCAAAGGTCGAACAGGCTCACGAAAGTGATGCCCATGCCTTACTGCCGGTCATTGAAGATACTGTGGCAAGAAACCTTGCCCCTGAGGTAATCCTTGCCGACGCCCTCTATGGCGGCGATGAGAATGTGGAAACCGCCAAAGTCCAAGGCGTTGAGGTAGTAGCCCCGGTTATGGGGAGAAGCTCCAAAAAGGAACTAACCTTAAGCGATTTTGCCATGTCGGAATAAGGCGACCTGACAGCCTGTCCGCAAGGACATAAGCCTCAGGAGATCAAAACGGCAAATGACAAAAAAAGGGCCTTGTTCAACCGCGAGACCTGCACCGGATGCCCGGTACGAGAACAATGTTTGGTGAAGATGACCAAAAAGAAGAGCTATCTGGAATACGACGACAAGGCTCTGCGCCTGGCCAAAAGACGCGCTTACGAGAAAACTGACAGATTCAAGGATCGTTACCGAAACCGGTCAGGGATAGAAGGCACCAACTCTTTTTGCAAACGAAGGACGGGGCTTGGAGATCTGAGGCTACGGGGAAAAACTGCCGTAAGCTTCGCCGTGACAATGAAACTGACCGGAATAAATATTCTACGGGCAGCTACGTTCAAAAACCAACAAAAAAAGGCAAACCCGGCCGAGGAAGTGACGAAATCGGCCTTAAATTAGTTCGTTTCCGGTCTTGCGGGTCATTTAAGAATTATCAAAGAGCGATTAAGCTTGCTACGGATCAACTATTCAGGGATTTGGGCATTTTTTGATCCTGTGATTCTATTCTCTCCCCAAAATGCCGCGTGACTTTTTACGAATGCATCAATATTGATAATTATGCGGTAGGATCACCTGAAGATGGAAGCATTGATTGTGATTGCGAATATTGGGTAAAAAACTCTTCGATGATTTTTTCCATGTTGACCTCGAAATTGGGAACATTCGGAAGATCAGTCTCCCGTTCCACGTATTCCTGGACATTAAAAAAGTAATTTTCCGGATCGATGGAATGGATGCCCATGCTTTCCGTAAGATAGTTGGCGAGAAAAACGATGCGTGAATAGAGGAGGCTAGATTCTGCCTGGGTCCGGTCATGATGCAGGCCCACGGGAAGGGTGATCTTGTCCGGCAGGTCCCAGCTCCGGAGCAGGGCCATACCCACCCGGGCATGATTGGTCCCCAGGACAAGCCGTTCGAATTCGGCGATGGTTATATTGGGATCAGGAGGAGGCCGGTTATTGAGTTCTGTCTGGAGGGAGCGGTTCAGAATGACCTTGCCGATATCATGAAGCAGGGCCGCGGTGTACACGGCGGAATTGTCTTCGAGTTCGGCATAACGGCCGATAATGCCCGCCATGACGGCGGTGGCCCAGGAATGCCGCCAAAGGGCTCCAGGGGAGAGGTTATAAGCCTCTTGGGGTGACTTGAGAAGACCTACCGAGGCGCCGGTGATGGCAAGGAGTTTCACGGTCTCCACACCCAGGCGGACAATGATATCCTTAATGGAGGTGATTGCCTTGGTATGACCGAAGTAGGCGGAATTTGCCACCCGCAACATATTGGCGCACAGGCTCGGATCCTGTTCGATCTTGGCCGCAAGCCCTACAATGTCACATTCGGTGTTTTGTGCCATGGTAAGAACCTGTATGGCGATCGCCGGACAGGGCACCAGATGTTGCACATCCTTGATATATTTTTTTTCTATTTCCATGTTTGGCTCCTTTTTTTAAAGGGATTATTACATAGATAATTTCAGGTGTAAATAACTATGGAGAACTGGATTAGGGATTTACCTCTTATGCGAGGTAAGTTATATTGGACATTCTCTTTATTTTTCAGGCCGGCCTGCGCCCGCACGTTTTTTGGGCCGGGGAGATAATATTTTTTAAAACAGGAGGATGGTTATGAGATTGCGTTTTACGTCCAAGGTGTTTACTCAGGAGATCATCAAGATTGGCGGGACCGAGGAGATGGTTGTTAAGGGTGGTCGGGATAAATTTCCCTTACTTTCCAAGGCCTTTGCCGGCATCAAGCAGATAGGGGTGATCGGCTGGGGTTCGCAGGGTCCGGCCCAGGCCCAGAACCTCCGGGATTCCCTGGTCGGAACGGATATCCGCGTCCAGGTCGGTTTACGAATGGGAAGCAGGTCCATGGACCAGGCAAGGAAGGCGGGATTCACCGAGGAAAACGGCACCC
>CAZDYX010000535.1:0-2219 GCA_964509775.1 uncultured Desulfobulbia bacterium
ACTATCAGACATGCCCACTAAAAAGGGGGCAAAGAAAAGATTGACCGCATCCCAGCCGATGGCGCCGGCAAAATTACTCTGGAGCGCCGCGGCAAACTTCACCATGTGGGCGAGCAAGACCTCCGGATGTTTTGCCGGTGCGGCCATGGAAAGGGCATGCGGCAGATTAAGACCAAATTTTTTAATATATTCAAGCGATTGTCCAGAACAATACGGCCGGTCAATGAACCCGAGGTCATGAAGATGGAGATCGCCCAAAAGATGGGCATCGGCCACGTCGGGCGAAAAGACATGGAGAAGGGCATACTCCTTCTTGATCCCCTCGGCCAGGGTAAGGTTGGTCGCCTCCGGGCCGTGCGGAACATTGGCGTTTTCCTTGTTGGGATGTACCAGAAGCTGATCCACGTCATAAAGCGGCATCCCCAGCCGGGTGTGCATACGTCGTGCCTGTTCAAGTCCCAGCTCGAGGAGCTTCGCATTCACCAGTTCCCGGATAAGGGGGCCGGTCACGGTCTTCACCCGCGCGGTGAGGATGGTTTTTTCCACCTCCTCGCTGATCCGTTCCGCCGTACCCCTGTCCACATACGTCTCGCGGAGCAGGGCATTGACGATGCGCTGCCGATCCCAGCCAATGATATTTTCTTCCGAGGTCCGGACAAAAAGGGCAAGATCCGTGGTCTCTTGTTTGGACCTGGTCTCTTCCGCCCTGTTCATCAGTTGCAACACTTGCGCCATAATGGATTCTCCCTGATGGTTTTAAAGACTCTGGTCCCTAAAATTAATAAACGCTTTTTTTGCACCAGAAATACGATATGTAGTACCTCACTAAAACTAGTACAACTAAATATGGTATGTCAAGGGAAAATATGGGATGCAATCTTGAGGCCAGGATTGCGAATTACCATGGCCGAAGGGCACAACAAGGCAAAGAGATTGCCATGCATTCCTAACGCTCATGATCAGAAATCACCCCAGATCATGAAGAGGAATTCAGGAGTCAGAAGTCAGAATACGGTAGGGGCGTATGGCCATATGCCTTTTCGGGGCATATTCAGGGCGAATTCTACATTCTGACTTCTGACTTCTGACTTCTGAATTCTATTTTCACGGTAAGTTCACCGGCTATTCCCAGCGTTTCCCGATCCCCTCATCTTCCCTCCCCGCGTCCTTCCTTGGCAAGTATGGTGTCCTTTTTCCAATGTTGGTCATCGAGGCCGGGGTGATCGAGATTGTAATGGAGTCCCCGCGACTCCTTCCGGAGTATTGCCGAGCGCACGATGAGTTCAGCGGTCTGGGCGATGTTTCTGAGTTCCACGAGGTCTGCGGTGAGCAAATAGCTCCGGTAGTGCCGGTCCACCTCGGCAAGGATGGGCAGCAGGCGATTTTGGGCCAACGACAGGCGCTGGTTGCTTCTCACGATACCGACATAATTCCACATGAGCCGCCGGATCTGATCCCAGTTGTGGTTGATCAGGATACATTCGGTAAGCTGCCTGGCCTCGCCCGGATCCCAATCCGGAACCGGGACAAAATCAGAGTGGGCTATTTCCTCCCAGTCCATATGGCAACGCATAAAGGCCTGATGGGCAAACACCACCGCCTCAAGCAGGGAATTGCTGGCCAGTCGGTTGCCGCCATGAAGGCCGGTGCAGGCGGTCTCGCCTAAGGCATAAAGGTTTTTTATGGTGGTTCGGCCCAAGAGATCGGTGAGCACCCCGCCGCACATATAGTGGGCGGCGGGCACGACCGGGATGGGTTCCTTGGTTATGTCGATGCCGTATTTCAAGCAGGTCTGGTAGATATTGGGAAATCGTTTCCTGATGAACTGAGATGACCGGTGGGTGATATCAAGATAGACGCAGTCATCGCCGCTCATCTTCATCTCCGCATCAATGGCCCGGGCCACGGTATCGCGGGTGGCGAGGTCCCCGGCCGGGTCATATTTGGCCATAAAGGCCAGCCCTTTTTCATCGATCAATCTTCCCCCTTCGCCCCGCACCGCCTCAGAGATAAGAAAATTTTTGGTCTTGGGGTGATAGAGACAGGTAGGATGAAACTGGACAAATTCAAGATTGGCCATCTTGGCTCCGGCCCGGTAGGCCATGGCGATACCATCCGCGGTGGCAATATCCGGATTGGTGGTGTATAGATAAACCTTGCCCGCCCCGCCCGTGCAGAGGACGATGCCGGACGCAAAGCCAATTTACGTGCTGAACGGC
>CAZDYX010000536.1:0-2209 GCA_964509775.1 uncultured Desulfobulbia bacterium
TCAAAAAAATGCGCTAATCCAGGGCTGTTTCCCACTTTTCCGCGATGAGCCAAAAATAGTTAGATGGTGTTCTTTTGCTTTATTGAAGCACCAAAAGGAGGAATTGTGCCCACATTGTGATCAAGGATGCCGGCGCATACCATGTTTCTCTATGCTGAACGACGAAAATCGTGAAAAATCTTTACCCGAAAACCCCCATTGTTGCAAGCTTTCTTCTCGGCCTTTTTGCCGTTCAGAAATCTTCCTTGGGAACCTGTTGATTCCTTGTCAAGAGGGTCTTCACATAACTGAAGGTCTCATCGGTCACCGAGTCACCATCGAGCATACGGCCCAGTTCCGAAACCCTAAGGTCGTAACCGAGGCCTTTTACATAAGTATGGGTACGATCTTCGCGGACCTCCTTGGTTACCAGAAAATGCTCGTCGGCATAGGAGGCGATCTGCGCAAGATGGGTGATGCACAGGACCTGGTGATGCTGGGAGAGTTCTTTGATCTTCCTCGCCACCGCCTCTGCCGCCTTGCCGCTGAGGCCGGCATCCACCTCGTCAAAGATGACGGTCTCAACCTGGTCTTTGCGGGCCAGAAAACACTTTAAGGCAAGCATAAGCCTGGAAAGCTCCCCGCCAGAGGCCACCTTGCTGAGGGATTTTATTGGTTCACCCGGGTTTGCCGAAAACATAAATTCCGGTTCATCCCAACCGGTTCTGGTGAGGTGCGTAAGACCCTTGTCCTTTGGATCGAAAAAATTCACCTCAAATCTGGTCTGGTCCAGGCACAGGGAGAAAAGCTCCTGGGCTATGGCCTGGCCGAGAAGGTCTGCGGTTTTCCTCCTGGCAACGGAAAGCATTGTTGCCTTTTGGACCAACCGGTCTTCGGTCGTCGTAATCTTACGGCCAAGCTCATAGAGCCTTTCATCCATCGAATCAAAGGAGGTAAGCTCCTCCCTTGCCTTGTCGGCATAGGAAAGCACATCTTGCAGGGTGGGGCCATACTTCTTGTTCAATCGACCAAGGAGATCAAGCCGTGCTCCGATGGTTTCCAACTTTTCTGGATCATTGGGAATATCGTCAAGATAGCGGCGGATTTCCGCGATCAAGTCAACAACCTGATAATAGAGACCCTCCATGTTTTCAGCCAAACTAGATACTTCCTGGTCCATGGCGCTCATCCGGACGAGGTTGCTCCGGGCCCGGGCCAGGACATCGATTGCCGTTTCCTCGAGGTCATGATAGGTCTCCTGTCCAAGCAGGATCAAATCGTCAGCGGATTGGAGGCGTTTTTTCTCCCTGGCCAGGGCCTCATCTTCTGAAGGGATAATCCCGGCCTCGGTTATCTCATTGATCTGGAAGGTGAGGAAATCCCGGCGCTGTTCCTTTTCCGCCTGCCGGCGCTGGAGTTGCTCATATTCGGTCCTTACCGCCCTCCATTGTTCATGGAGTGTGGTCAGTTCCTCGCGGTCGGCATCGAGGTTGCCGACCGCATCCACCATCAGCAGGTGATTGTGCGGATTTAAGAGTTGCTGATGGGCATGCTGGCTGGCAAGGCTCACCAGTTCCGTAAAGATCTGGCCGGCCATCTTGGCAGTGGAAAAGTTGCCGTTGATATAGAAACGGCTCTTGCCGTTGGCCGAAAGGGCCCGCTTGAGGATGATGGTATTATCAGGGTCGAGGTCCTCGCCCAAGGCCTCTTCTATGACGGCATTCTTATTCTCCAGCTCAAAAAGGGCCTCGACACTGGCCGAGTCCGCGCCGGTCCGGATCCACGAGGGCGTGCCCCGCTCACCGGCCAAGAGCTGCACGGCCTGAAGCACGATGGACTTTCCCGCGCCGGTCTCACCGGTAAGCACCGTGAGGCCCTTGCCGAAAATCAGTTGAAGATCTTCGATCAGGGCAAGATTTTTAATCCGCAGTTCCCGCAGCATGGCTGAGATGTCCACCAGGGTTGATTCTACCGGCAGTTACAACAAACGTAACTACTCAGGTTGTTTAGACTGTAGTCTGTTAGGACTGCGTAAAGAACGAATCAAGGATCCCAACACCTTTTCGGTCTCTAAAAGTTTCGGCCAGTTCAAATGCTCTGAGCTTTGTGTGATCTCGCATGGTTATTCCCCCCTATCCACCTAAACACCTACAGACTATCCACCTGAATGGAGCCCACGACCGGATTCGAACCGGTGACCTCTTCCTTACCAAGGAAGTGCTCTACCTAC
>CAZDYX010000537.1:0-2199 GCA_964509775.1 uncultured Desulfobulbia bacterium
TACCTAAACTGACAACCGCTTCGGGAATGTGATAGCGGCTACCACCACCTCTGTTGCTTATGCGGCGGACAGTGAGTTGGTTATTTGTATTTTAATTGCTGTTTGAAGTAATTTGATATATAGAAAAAATGTCTATATCATGACAGCATGACAACGAAACAGCGGTTCCGTAACGGCAAGTTCCGGATTGAAGTCCGCGAAAAAGACCACGCTCCAATGCATGTTCATCTTGCTGGAGGCGGACTTGATGTGGTCGTCGACCTGGAGACAATGACCGTTACCAAGGGGCATTGGCCCGCTTTGCTGCGCAATGAAGTCCTTGTCTGGGTCTCGGAACACCGCGACGAACTAATTGAGGAGTGGAAAAAATGGCATCCATGAAACGTCCCCGCCTGGCAGACGTTACCGTCTTGCCAAGATATATCCTTTCTCTATCGTTTATTGACGGCAGCCGGTATTCCGTCAGCTTGGCCGAAGATGTCGTCAAGCTACCCGGCCTGCAGCCTCTACAGGATGAACAGGCCTTTGCTGGCGTGGTCCTCGCCGATGACGGTTGGGCTTTGGAGTGGCCCACCTTTGATATTCAGATCGGCGCCGACACCCTGTGGCTCGATGCCCAGGCTCAATCCGCCAAAGACCCAGCAACCCGCTTTTTCCTTGCTTGGCGCTCCCGAAACGGCCTGTCCCTGGCCTCAGCTGCTTCAGCCATTGGCCTTAGCCCCCGCACGGTCAGTGCCTACGGAACCGGTAAACGCCCCGTACCGCGTTACATCGTCCTTGCCTGCAAAGGCTGGGAGGCTGAACACCGGCGACCCGGATTACCTTTGTGATGGGGGACATTATATTATTGGTGAATTGGGAATGGGGACGCCATTGACTACGATGACTTTCCTTCTTAATCGCGACTTAATGATTTGGATACCGCTGACGTGGAAATACCTAACTGACAACCGCTTCCGCCAAGGACGTTCCTTCTTCCCCAACCAGCAACCGCATGAGCTTTTTCCTGGCCTGCGCAATTGGACCGCGCCGGCTGCCTGGTAGGTTGGTTGCAGTGCACAAAAACCGGGTCACAAAAACCGAAACCGCGAAACCGGGTCAGATTTATTTTTCATCTAAACCGCCATCTTCCCAAAAGCCGATCCTTGGTCCGATCTGCTCGACCAGATCCTCCCCGACCTCCTCTTCGCTCAGAAGCCCGAGTTTCAATGCCCTGGAAACCGGCAGATCTTCATTACCGGCGTAGGCATACATTTTCCAGCGTATCTTCCCCTGTGATTTCTGGCACTAGCCAGCTAACACATTGATATATCGAGGAATAGTGGATTATTACCATAAATAGTGTACACTACTATTAGTCATATTGTGCTTGACTAATGCCATAAAAGCGCTATAGTGATAGCCACTATATACGTAGATACGTCCACCATCAAAAAAAAATGGCAAAGTATTCACCAGGCATCTGCTCCGGACGTCCTTCCGCGAAGGTGGCAAAGTCAAGCACCAGACGATCGCGAATCTCTCCGGATGCACCGACGATGAGATCGCGGCCATTAAGCTCGCTCTCAAGCACAAGAAAAACCTCTCTGCTGTCGCATCGATAGAAGAGGTGAAAACTGTCCTCGGTAAGCGTATCGGCGTAGTGTGGGTGATACACGTTCTCTCGAAGCGGCTGGGAATTGCTCAGAGCCTGTCTGAAAATTATTTGGGCTAAGCGCTCAACTTGGCTTAGCACCCGGAAATTACGCAAAAAAGCCCTGCAATTTACTTATTTTGATTATGTACACCATGCACCATGCAATAACGTGAATTCTTTATGGAATATTAACTGAATGCTATTGATCATAGGTATTGGTATATAATTTGTAATTTTCAGACAGGCTCTTAGGAAAACGTGGGGAAAACGGGGGACGGAATTTTTTTTGGCTCTTCGTGGTTTAGTGGGAAGAGGCCAAACGAATGGTGCGCATAGCGCACCCTACAAAGGCTGGCCTTCATGGGTCAATGTCTCATCCTGGACCCTTTTCACCATTTCAGTATCACAGGCAGGGCATTTCATGGTCACACCTCATTTTTCCTTGAATCTGCCAGACAATAATGAGGTGTTCGCTTCTCCATGGCACCATGATAAGGTTCACTTCTTTTGCCCTGATTTGAGCACCGCCAGGAAAGCCTTTTGCGGGATATTTACATTCCCGA
>CAZDYX010000538.1:0-2198 GCA_964509775.1 uncultured Desulfobulbia bacterium
TTCTACTCCGACATATTATCTTGCATTGTTGTGAAGGATGTGATATGCAGCCTTCATGGAAAAAGAAACCGTATTTTTCGGGATAGACGACTACATGGCGCTGTATACTCCGTACATTAAGAGAGCGGAAGCCAGAGAGCTGGCGCAATGTTATGTCGTCGGGTTGATGATGGATGGGGAAAGGAAATCTGTCGAGCCGATGTCGGAGAAGGTCCACGCCTCGGAAAGGGGGATGCAGAGGTTGTTGACAGAGGTAAAGTGGGACCGTGACGGCGCATTTGGCGAATACAGGAGACGGATGCTCGCGGAGACCGCCGATCCCCAGGGGGCATTTCTTATTGATGACACGGGATTTCCGAAGAAAGGTCGCCATAGTGTCTGTGTGGCCAGGCAGTATTGCGGATCTCTTGGGAAGGTTGACAACTGTCAGATTGGGGTCAGTTTGACCTACGTGGGTCAAGGGTTCGCCTGGCCATACGCGATGGAGCTTTTTGTTCCTCAGTCCTGGGATAATCCGGATGATCCGGAATGTGTCGACATGCGAAAGAAGACCTACATGCCAGCGGATGTCCATCACCGGGCGAAGTGGCAGATGGCGCTGGATCTGATTGATCAGGCCAGATCTGATGGGGCGCCTCACCGAGTGGTGGTGGCAGACAGTTGGTACGGAAACATAACGGCTTTTCGCCAGGGACTCGACGACCGGCAAGAGCGCTATGTCGTCGGTATTTACGCGGATACACAGGTTTTTCTGGAGTCTCCGGTCTTTGTTCAACCCGATCCCCAGGAGAAGAAGGGAAGAAAGAGAAAATACCCGAATCTGATCGAGACGAATCCCTTGCCGGTCGAGATCTCTGAACTGGGAAAATGTGTCGTTGAAGGAGACTGGGAGCATCTGGAGATCCGGAGAGATTGTTTGGATAAACCTCTGGTGATTGAGGCGGTATCCAGAAGGGTATTTCCCGCCCAAGGCTATCGGAAAGGAACCGCTCATGAGGAAGTCTGGCTGATCATCGAGAGAAGAAAGAAGGATGACGGGGAATATGAGCTTCGGTACTTCTTCAGCAACATGCCCCAGGACATGCCGACTTTGGAGATGGTTCGCCTTTTTCACGAACGGTTTTGGATCGAGCAGGGCTACCAGCAGTTGAAGGAGGAGCTGGGTTTGGATCATCATGAAGGCAGAAGTTGGACCGGCTGGCGGCGGCATGTACTGCTGGTCATTCTTGCTTTCGGTTATCTGACACTTCAGCGCATACAGGAAAAAAAACTCGAACAACAGAATCTGTGGTATCAGAGGCTGGGAAGGATACAAAACAGTCTTGCCCAATGAATCCATATGCTTTAGAAGCATGGAAAGATCGCCAATGCCCCGTTCGTTCCTCGGCGCGCTGGCGGGACAGGCAAAGAGAACTGAAACAAAAATCCTCTCTGCCCGATGTCCGGCATCAAATCGCTTTGTACCTGATGAGGTTGTTGATCTGATCATAATCAATTATATGTCGGAGTAGAATTAAGTAACACCTCATCACGGAATTGTCTCAAGACAATAACTTCTGGCGAGGAATAAGAGCCATAACATGCTGTTGCAATAAAACAACTTTTTGCTCTTTTTTTATCTTCTTCTTCTCTTTTTTTGCGTAACCATTCTTGTTCCAGCAAAAATCTTTCTCCAAGATCACGAGATTTGACGGGTTGTATGTGTAAGTCTTCAGCCATTAATCTGTCCCGTTGTTCGGTTGTCAAGGAAGCCCAAAACTCTTTTTCCTCCTTCTTATTCAGCATTCAAATACCCCCCTGTCATTATGTGATTTGCCAGGTTGCATCTTCGTTTTCAAGCACCTGCCAGACAATGCAGGACTTTCATGAATCGTCCTGCTTTTCTTGAGCCTGAGTAGTATGGTGTGACCGGCAAGCCAATGGTAAGGCCCGATACCATTCTGCACGGATCATTGAAGCTTTGCGGATTATTTCCGTAATCAGCGGCAAAGTGCAGGATGGATTTATCGAAATCGTAACCCGCCTGTTGGAAGCATTGCCGGTAATTGTAAACGATTTCCCCGACAGCCAGACCTTCCATGCCCTTCATGGAATCCAGATTACAGGCTACGCGGACCTTTCGAGTCGGGTCAACGGTATAAGGCATGGGTTGATCGGCGGGAGCAGCAAAAGCGGCGGGAAATGGCATGGTGAACAGG
>CAZDYX010000539.1:0-2173 GCA_964509775.1 uncultured Desulfobulbia bacterium
CTCCAAACAAAATGAAACCCGCCGTTTTTCTGGACCGGGATGGGACCATCAATGAGCAGATGGGATATATCAACCACATCTCCCGTTTTCAGCTCTTGCCACGCACGGCCCCGGCCATCCGTCTGCTCAACGAACATGGGGTCCCGGCTGTGGTGGTGACCAACCAGTCAGGCTTGGCAAGGGGATATTTTCCGCCGGAACTCCTTGACGAGGTCCATGAAAAAATGCACCGGGAATTGGCAACTGCCGGGGCTCATATCGACGGACTCTATGTCTGCCCCCATCTTCCGGAGGCAAAAGTCGAGACCTTTCGAAAGGAGTGCGACTGCCGCAAGCCCAAACCCGGCCTGCTCTTAAGGGCAAGTCAGGAGATGGGGCTTGATCTTCAAAAATCATACTTCATCGGCGACCGCTGGTCCGACCTAAAAACAGCGGCCTGCTGTCGGGTCAAGGGAATCCTGGTCCTTACCGGCTACGGCCGGGGAGATCTTCAGTATATCGGGCCCTTTGAGCAGATCCAGCCCCAACACATCGCCCGGGATATCTATGAGGCGGTCCGGTGGGTATTATATGATCTTGTTGGTCCGAAATTCCGGTCTTGATCATCGTTTCGGCCAGTGCCCATTACGATATTCACCGTCAAACCGCAACGCGGTTTTGTAACAAAGCCCAAGGTTGGCGCACCGCGCCTACCTTGGGATATCAATCGAGCCAACCATCTACCCCAACGGGGTTGTGTCCGGATGGGAGCACGAATTACGAAAAGGGACACAACCCCGTTGGGGTTGGATTCGGGGGGCATGTTACCCAGGGTAGCGCCTTCGGCGCCAACCCTGGGCTAAGAGACGGAATCCCGTTGGGATTCTCGCGACTCGCTATTTTGGGCCTTGATCATCGTTTCGGCCAGTGCCCATTACGAGTTATGAGTTTTAAGGCTTATACGTCGGCCCAAACTAATGATCAAGACCGAAATTCCTTAGGTGATCGCCATGATGCCCCTATTCTTACGGAAAGAGCCTTTCTTAAAAATTCTTATAATCAAGCCCAGTTCCCTCGGGGATATCATCCATAGCCTTCCCTTTCTCCATGCCGTAAGGAACCGTTTTCCCCGCGCGGAAATCCACTGGGTGGTGGCAAAAGGACTGCACCCACTCCTTTTAAACCATCCGCTTATCGACCGGCTCTGGATCATGGACAAGGAGCGCTGGAAAAGGGCCGGGCATATACTTAAGTCCTTATCAGAAATTATCCTTTTCGGCCGCCAGTTGGCAGCGCAACGCTTCGATGTCTCTATTGATCTTTCGGGCTTGTTACGGAGCGGCCTGATCACCTGGGCCTCGAGGGCCAAGGTGAAATTAGGCTTTATTGAATCGGACGAGGGCAGCCCCATTTTCTACACCCATAAGATCCAGGGCGGCAAAGAGATCCATGCCATTGACCGCTATCTTAAGATCGCGGCCTTTATGGGTTGCGATACCAACATTATCGAGTACCCCTTGCCAAGGTTTGCCCCTGCCCCCCTCCCCTCTTCCCTGCCGCCCAAATATTTCGTAATCGCCCCCTCGGCGGGCAAGGAGGCCAACCGCTGGCCGGCAGAACGATTCGGCCGACTCGCTGCTAGCCTTCCGCTGCCCTCGGTGGTTATCAGCAGCCCGGCGGATGAGCACATCGCCCAAGAGGTGGTGAGGGCCTCTGCAGGAAAGGCGATCTCCCTGGCCGGCCGGACTACCCTGGAAGAGCTTTTCGCGCTCATCCGGCCCGCCCGTTTCTTCATCACCAATGACACCGGACCCATGCACATTGCCGCGGCCTTAAGCGTGCCCGTCTTTGCCATCTTCGGTCCGGCCAATCCAATACGCACCGGGCCTTACGGGAAGATGCACACCGTCATCAGGGAGGATCTTCCCTGCTCCCCGTGTTACCGGCAAAAACCCTGTTCCCACTGGCGCTGCATGGAAGACCTCACCGTGGAGAAGGTCTTGAGCCGTATTCGGCCCAAGCTTTAAACTCAGACCGGCCTTGATCACCGTTTCGCCAGTTATTGAAAATTCCCTTTGATCCCCCTTTGCCAAAGTGGGGCCGGAGGGGGGATTTGGACGAAACGGCCTCGATCATCGTTTCGGCCAGTATTCATTACGATATTTACCGATAACCGCAACGCGGTTTGGTAACA
>CAZDYX010000540.1:0-2151 GCA_964509775.1 uncultured Desulfobulbia bacterium
ATCCCTTCCGTCCACCAGCACCTTGAGCCGGCCGCTTTCCATGACGTAGATCCAGCCGTGGACGCGGGGCAGACGGCCCTTGCGGTGCATGTTCTTGATGAGGGAAAGATTCTTCAGGTGTTTGATCTGCAGCCGGACGTTTTCCTCGGACAGCAGGTCGAGACGTTGCGCGCGGCTCAGCGACTGCTCGCGGGCCAGCCGGTCCACCTTCTCTTTGGCCCCGCCGGAGATCAGCAGCCAGTCGGCGATGTAGTTTTCCTCCACCCCTTCATCCAGGGCCTGGATGCCGCCGCAGTTGTAATGACCGCAGATGACGATGTCGGGAATTTTCAGGTGCGTTACGGCGTACTCTACGATGGCTGCGATGTTCACGTCGTTGAAGGCGACGATGTTGGCCACATTACGGTGTACGAAGATGGTTCCCGGACGGCTGCCGGTGATCATATCCTCGGGAACGCGTGAGTCCGAACAGCCGATCCACAGCACCTGGGGATGCTGCGCATGGGCAATGTTTCTGTAGTAGTCCAGGTTGCGGTTGAACTCATTTTCCACAAACAGGCGATTGCCTTCCAGCAGCGAATCGACCATGGGGCACCTCGAAAACCTGTGGGGATTTGTAAACAGATCCCCAAGGGATGTCAAGGGAAATTTCTTTACTGTGACCCAGATCTTGCTTGACCTTCAACGAAAAAGCTGCTACTTTCCGTCTTACCGAATCTTACACATCCAGGAGGTGGCCATGATTACCACAACCCTGTCCGGCAAAGGTCAGATCGTCATCCCCAAATCCCTTCGGGAGAGCCGCCGATGGCCGCCTGGTACTCGGTTTATTGTCGAGGAGATAACCTCCGGCATCCTTCTAAAACCAAACCGGACATTTCCGCTCACCCGTCCGGAGGACGGACTTGGCTGCACCGGCTACCAGGGACCAGTCATCAATGTGCAGGACATGGATCAGGCGATTCAAGGGGATATCCGCAAGCGCGCTCGCTCACTCAAAGCCCCTGTGAAAGCTTTGTGACGAGGCAGCCGGCGATGCCGTCACACGGTTCAGGTTGAACAAGAAAGAAGGGCGTCGGCGATCCGGCGTTTGATGAGATCAGACAAGCTCTTGTAATCCATTCAGATATGGTTTCCCTTCCTGAATGCCCTTATTTTGGTAATATATTCTTCAGCAAATTTAGCTCCTCTTCAAGTTACAGCAATTAAGATGCCCCGGCGGGCAATTGCTGCCAGTACGCAATTTTCTAACCGGACAATGCTGATTTTGATTAGAATTGTGCTGCCAATAAAATAGTTTCTTCAGATTTCATCATGGAAACTGAACAGGGGTCTCGCGGCATCGCCCGCCGAATATTGATCGCCGGGGAAAACCTTGTGCCCGAGCTTAACCTTACGGCCGATCAGTTCCATACCGACCTTGGCAGGATCGATGTCGATCAGGTTCCCGGCAATCCAAGGGCCTTCTTCAAGCGCCACCATCACAATGGTATAAGGAGCTTCAACTTCACGCCCGAGCGAAGGAACATAAGTGGTTGTGAATGTTTTAATCGCACCGTTTCCAGATAGCTGGACCACTTCCAGATCCGTATCAGTACACTCCTGACATGTCATTTTCGGCGGGCACGTGATAGCGCCACAGCGGCGACATTTCAATCCGAGCAACCGATTTTTCTTTAGCGCTTCACTGTAAGTTCTAAAATCAAGTTTATATTCCATTTTACCTCTCTCCCATAGGTTATTTGTCCGTTTTTAAAACAAGATTTACAATGATGCCGTCTCCGCCCAAGGTATCCACAAGACCGACCTTGGCACCCTCAACCTGGCGGCCCTGATCAACCAATTCTCCTCTGAGCTGTCGAACAATCTCATAGGTCTGAGACGCTCCGGTAGCACCGATTGGATGCCCTTTGGATTTTAATCCACCTGATATATTGATCGGAATTTTACCGTTGATTTGGGTTTCACTTTTTTCCCAGAGTTCACCGCCTTTACCGAATTCTGCGAACCCGAGGCTTTCTACCGCAATAATGCTGGCGATACTGAAGCAATCATGGAGTTCACAGACATCGATGTCTTCCGGTCCCACCCCAGCCATTTTGTAGGCCTGCTTCACGGAAACATCCCGAGCGTACAAACGAGGCAGATACT
>CAZDYX010000541.1:0-843 GCA_964509775.1 uncultured Desulfobulbia bacterium
GTTGATCACGTAACTCGTTGATATTAAAGAATCCAACTGACATTTGGATTCATAGGAAAAAACATTCCCCGACCCAGTTCAGCCATGTTGTCTGTCCTGACTGCGAGGCCGAACTCTATCCGGAACTGAAATCAGGCCATTAGGAGCTATTAGCTAGTGCCTGAACGGAAAATGCCATCCTCGGTGAGGGAGGATCGGGGAGGTGGCTATAACCTATTGATTATACATGCCCCATCGCCATGTTACCCCGCCGGAAATGCCCGCTGAGGCCATTTTCCGTTCAGGCACTAGCTATCAACCAATTTCTCTTTCCGGGCATTGTCCTGTGCTACCGGAAAAATCCTGCGTGACAGGAGTGGGCAAGGCCCCGTCCCCGATCTTAATTATTAGCCCTCGTGCTTTTCCTCATCCCGGTCTTTTTTCTTCGTCCAACCCCATAGCCCTTCGGGCAGCGATATATTCGGCATCTTGACATCAAAATTTATTTCTGAGCGAACCCCAAGTAGAGCATCATTTTTTCTTCATGGTATTCATAGACCAATAAAATGGATGCCCTCCTTGCCGATATCTATGCGGCCTTTGGCTGGTCGACCCGGCTCGCGGCCCCGGTTTTCGGCAGGTATCTCCATCGGTCCATGAAAAGGGAGGAAAAACGATTGGCAAGCGGCTGGTGACCGGAACCGATGACCTTCTACGAAAAGAATCCCGCCGCCCTCGCCCTGGAGCAGGAGGCCACCTACCCGGTGCGGCGGGAAAATCCGGTCAGAATTGGAGCCACCGCCAAACTGGCGAATGGGATGGAGCCACCCCAAGAAAAATTGGCATAATGGGGTAACCCCAACA
>CAZDYX010000541.1:853-2148 GCA_964509775.1 uncultured Desulfobulbia bacterium
CCCCCCCCCCCCCCCCCCCCGCGCATTCAGCTCTTCGCACCCGCACCGCTCGCACTCTTCTTCGCCTTCAGCAAATAACCGGGTCAAATTGGATTGGCTTTCACCCCCCACTTTAGCCTTTCAATTGCCGTGACCTCTTTGTATTATACGTATAAATACATAATTGGAGAACGGCCATAGCCATAATGATGTTGGGGGTTTAAATGGCAGCACCCTCTTCCCCGAAAAAGACCATCAACGACCGGATCGGCCAACTCGGAGAGTTCGACCGCCGGAGGACGGAGGAGCAAGAGCCGCGACCACCGGCTCGCGTTAATGGCCTTTTTGTCCACCAACGGCAGATGTTGCGGCTATTAGGCAAGGGTTTCAGAAAGGGTCACATCCTGCTCTGGACCAGTTCCCTGACCTATATTACCCTGCTTTCCATCGTCCCCTTGCTGGCGTTGGCCTTCTCAATCCTCAAGGCCTTCGGCGGCCTGGAAAGGGCGAGTGACCGGCTGATGCCCTTCATTATGCAGAATCTTGCCGCCGGGAGCGCGGAAAAGGTTTCGGAATATCTTACCGGCCTGATCGATAATGTTAATGCCGGCGGCATCAGCGGGGTAAGTGTTCTGGCGCTTTTTTGGACCGTGACCGTGTTACTGTCCAATATCGAAAAATCGTTGAATGAGATCTGGAGGGTGCGCACGGGGCGACCGCTCTTTCAACGGTTTACCCATTACACCGTGCTCATTGTCCTGGGACCGCTGTTGCTGAGCGTTTCCTTGTCCGCGGCGGTGACCCTGCCCACGACATCCTTTGTCAACACCCTCTTGGACCTCCTTCCCTTTGGCAGGAAACTCCTTCTGCTTTTCCCCTTCTTTGTTACCTGGACCATTTTCACTATGGCATATCGGATGTTGCCCAACACCGTTGTGCGGCTCCGGGCTGCGGTTGTCGGTGGGGTTGTCGCGGGTACGGTGTGGGAACTGGCCAAGCTTTTCTATATCTGGGCCGCTAAAAGCATCTTTATTTACGGGGCCATTTACGGGTCACTCGCCGCCTTCCCGATCTTTTTGGTCTGGATCTATATCACCTGGTTGATATTCCTCTGCGGCGCGCAGCTTTCATATGCCAGCCAGAATATCAAGGACATCGGGTTGGATGTCGACCCCGAGTTGATAAGTCATCGGACCAGGGAATTTGCGGCCCTCCGAATGATGATTGAGATCTGCAAGGATTTTTCAGAAGGACGGCCGGCGCAATCTATAAAGGTCTTGGCCGCCCATGTTCACATTCCGGAGCAGGTGTTCCGG
>CAZDYX010000542.1:0-2148 GCA_964509775.1 uncultured Desulfobulbia bacterium
CCCTGTTCGACATTCGACATTCAAGAAAATTGCTGGCTTGTCACTTTTTTGTATTACACCCGTCTTCATTCGAGGATCGGGATAGCGGTCAAGGGATCTAAGGATATCCGGGCGGTTCTGTCGCCCTCGGCATAGGAAAAGGTCATGGGCGTAGCCCGGCCCTCGGGCGAAAAGAAAATTACCTCGGGCTCCATGGCGATAACGGCCTCCTCGCTCATTTCACAATTCTTGGTTTCGGTAACGGCCCCGGACAGCTTGAACGTCCTGGTCTCTTCATCCAGGGTGAGTTCCACCATTTTACCCTTGGTAATGGCCATGAGCCGAGCATATTGAAGACAACCCTTGATATGCTGCACCGCGGTCCGGAAGGAAAGTCCCCTCATAAAACTATCCACCGCCGGCACCGCCACGGCAAGCATAAAACTTAACAGAATCAGGACCACCAGGACCTCAACCAGCGAAAAGCCCTTCGCCTTCATATGGCAATGTCGTTGATACTTAAGATCACGGAAAGCATGGAGATCACCACATAGCCCACCACCAGCGCAATCAAAAGGATAAAGACCGGCTCCAGGATGGAAAGAAGCCTTTTGATCCGGACGCGCAGCTCCCGCTCATAGTGCTCGGCGATCTGGGTGCAGACATGGCCGACGGTGCCTGATTCCTCGCCCACCGAGAGCAGATCGGCGGCAAGGTCCGGCATGAGTCCTTCCCCCTTAAGCTTCTGGCCTACCTGCTTTCCGGATTTCAGGGCCTCGGTAGCCCGGTTAAGAAGGCGCTGGTACTCGAGGTTTGCAGCCACGCCGGCACTGATCTTTAAGGCGGTGGCAAGGTGCACGCCGTTATTGACCAGTACCTCCAGGGTCCTGAATATCCTGGTGGTCTCAAGCTCCCGCACAAAATCGGAGATGAACGGCGTCCGGATGAGCAGCCGGTCATAGAAAATTTTGCCCTCCTTGCTTTTAAGGTGAATGATAAACGCAACCGGCAGGCCAAGGACAACAAACAGGGTGATGATGAGATGGCTGCTGATCCAACCCGAGAACCCCATAAGAAGGCGCACGTGAAGCGGGAGCATTTTGTTCATCCCGGAAAAAAGGACCTGAAAACGGGGTAAGATGGCGGTGATCAGGATGACCACCGCGGTGCCACCGGCAAAAAGGAGGATAAGGGGGTAGATGGAGGCCGAGACGATGAACTGTTTGAGCTCCTGAAAGGAGGTCTGGTACTCGGAGATCTTTAAGAGCATGGCCGGCAGAATCCCCCCCTCCTCGCCGGCCCGAACCATGTTCACATACATGGAGGAAAAATACTTGGGAAAATCGGCCAGGGCCTGGGAAAAGGATTTTCCCTCCTTGAGCCTGTTTTCGAGCTGCCCGGCAAAGTCCTTGAAGGACTGCTTGTGGCCGTGCTGTTTTATGATCCGCAGGGCGCCGTCCAAAGAGAGCCCGGCATTGAGGAGCAGAGACATCTGTTTGGTAAAGAATTCAATATCCGTCTTGCCGATCCGGTCGCGCCAATGACCGAACAAGGGCACCCCCTTCTTTTTCCCCTCCTGGTAGCGACGGATCGAAAGGGGCCTAAGCCCTTGGCGGATAAGCCTGTTGGTGACCGCGGTCTGGTCCAGTTCCTCGATGATTCCTTCCTTGGTCTGGTCGGCGGCATCGAGGGCCGTATATTTAAAGAGTCCCATACTCCTTGCCCTCGGTCACCCGCACCACCTCGGAGTAGGTGGTAATCCCCTGTCTTGCCTTATCAAGCCCGTCATGGAACATGGTGGTAAACCCGTATTGCCGGGCAATATCAAAAAGACCCGGCAGGTCAAGGCCCTTTGAGATCCCCCGGCGCAAAGGGTCATTTATGAAGAGGAGTTCATAGAGGCCTACCCGGCCGGAATAACCGGTATTTGAACAAAGGCGGCAACCACGGCCTTCATGGAAGATAAAATCCCCACCCTCGGGCATCTTGCCCAGGATCTCCGAGGCGAGCCCCTGCTGCTCCTTGCAGTGCGGGCAGACCCGGCGTACGAGCCGCTGGGCCAGAACGCCCAGAAGCGATGAGGAGATAAGGAAGTTTTCTATCCCGATATCCACGATCCGGACAACCGCTGAGACCGCATCGTTGGTATGGAGGGTGCTGAAGACGAGG
>CAZDYX010000543.1:0-2140 GCA_964509775.1 uncultured Desulfobulbia bacterium
TCGAAATTACGCTAAGTTCAGAGCATTTGAACTTGCTGATGAGATCCTGTTCGTGGCTGATACGTTCGTTGCTCTATTCCTAACAGACTACAGACTAAACAACCTGAGTAGTTACGATTTTTTGCGTTGATAAGAGTGAGCTGAAATAATGTTGATTATAGACACCGAAACCTGTATCGGTTGCGGCCTATGTGAGGAAACGTGTTCCTTCGGGGCCATCAGAGTATTGGACGGTCATGCGGTCGTGGAAGAGAATTGTACCCTGTGTGGTGCCTGCGTGGAGGTTTGTGAGACGGGTGCACTGCGTATTGAAACAGGGGATCGGCCGGGAGGCGATGACCTTTCCTCCTGGTCAGGTATCATGGTGTTTGCGGAGCGGCGGAACAACCGGACCGTACCGGTATCCTTTGAGCTTTTGGGCATAGGCCGGGAACTTGCCTTGAAACGGGGGGTGACGTTAAGCGCGGTGTTGCTGGGCAGTGATCTTGCGGCAGCAACGGCGGAACTTGTCGGCTATGGCGCTGATCGGGTCTATGTGGTGGATGATCCGAGATTTAGCAATTTTTCCGATGAGTTGTACGGCAAGATCCTTGAGGATCTGATCCGGATCAACCGACCGGAGATTGTCCTTGCCGGAGCCACGGCAATAGGTCGGTCTTTTATTCCCCGGGTTGCCACTGCACTCGGAACCGGACTCACCGCGGATTGTACCTCCTTAACTATTCGGGAAGAGGATGGACTCCTGCTGCAGACCAGACCTGCATTCGGCGGCAATATAATGGCCACCATTATCTGTCCGAAGACCAGACCCCAGATGGCCACGGTACGGCCCCGGGTCATGAAGGCAATGGCCTTTGATCCGACCCGACCGGGCGAGATGGAACAGATTGTTCCTCCTCTTGATCTTGTCCCCCGGGTAAGGGTTTTAAGGAGCGTCCAAGATGAAGGCGATAAGGTCAATCTTACCGAATCAGAGGTGGTGGTGTCAGGCGGACGGGGAATGGACAGTCCGAAGGGCTTTGCCCTTATTCGTGAATTTGCCGATCTTCTGGGCGGTGCGGTCGGGGCCTCGCGGGCCGCGGTGGACAGCGGCTGGATCCCCTGTTCCCATCAGGTGGGCCAGACCGGAAAGACCGTAGCCCCGAAGCTTTATATCGCCTGCGGTATTTCCGGAGCGATCCAGCACCTGGTGGGGATGCAATCATCGGACATCATAGTTGCGATCAATAAGGATCCCAATGCGCCGATATTTGACCTTGCTACCTATGGCATTGTGGGTGATGTCTTTGATATCGTCCCCAGGATTATCAACCGCTTGAAACAGAAAAGGGGTGGCATATGAATCTCTCTGGCAAGGTGGCCCTGGTGACAGGTGGAAGCCGGGGGATCGGTCGGGCGGTCTGTTTGCGCTTGGCGCGAATGGGTGCCAGGGTTGCGGTTAATTTTGTCAGCCGCCTTGATGCGGCCCAAGAGACCCTCGCCGCAATCAAGGCCCAGGGGGGCGAAGGGATATTGGCGGCCTTTGATGTCTCTTCCTTTACCGAGACCCAAAAGGCCTGTAAGCAGATTATCGATGAACTCGGATCCATCGACATCCTGGTGAATAATGCCGGCATTACCCGGGACGGCTTAATCGCCACCATGAAAGAGGAAGACTGGGACGCGGTGATGGCCACCAATCTTAAGGGCGCATTCAATTGCACCAAGTTCGTGGTCCGGCAGATGATGAAAAAGAGGTGGGGCAGGATCGTCGTCATCTCCTCGGTGAGTGGGATTGCCGGCAACGCCGGCCAGGTTAATTATGCGGCGGCCAAGGCCGGACTTATCGGTCTGACCCGTTCGGTGGCAAAAGAGTTGGCCAGCCGCGGGATAACCGCCAATGCCGTGGCCCCTGGTTATATCCGGACTGAGATGACGGGCAGGCTAACTGCTGCGACTCGAGAAAAGATAGTTGCCGAGATCCCCCTGGGGTTTATCGGTGAACCAGAGGATGTGGCGGCAGCAGTAGCCTATTTGGTGACCGATGAGGCCAGATATGTGACCGGACAGGTCATACATGTGAATGGCGGAATGTTTATGGGATAATTGGTAACTACTCAGGTTGATAGTCTGTAGGTGTTAAGGTGAATAGGTAAAGAAG
>CAZDYX010000544.1:0-2117 GCA_964509775.1 uncultured Desulfobulbia bacterium
AGGCTCCTGTATAGCGCGGATTGTGAAGGACATTGAGCACCCGACTGTGTTCCAGTGCCGCCCAGACAACATCCCCTGCTCTGGGCCCGCTGGCCAGCCGGCGCGGCCATTGAATGCCTTCTTGGGAAAAATGTCGCACGACTTGTTCGGCCGAACCCGCGCGACGAAAACTCTCAAAAAGTAGACGTACCGTGCCTTGGATTTGCTCGTCCGGATCAAAGGCCAAGCATTGTCCATCAAAGATATACCCGATGGGCGGTCGGATCCACAGCTCTCCGCGGCGAGCCTTGTTGAGTTGCCCGCCCAAAAGTCGAGCCCTTAGCACATGCAGTTCAGCCTCGCTCATCGTCCCTTTCAGGCCCAGGAGCAGCCGATCGTTAAAGTGGCTGGGATCGTACAGACCATCTTCATCCAGAATCAGGGTTTCCGAAAGCGCACAGATTTCCAGAAGCCGGTGCCAATCGGTCGAGCTGCGGGCCAGCCGAGAAACTTCCAGGCCCATCACTAACCCGACGCGACCCAGCCCCACCTCAGCCACCAGACGCTGAAACCCGTTTCTCTGCGAAGAGCTGGTAGCGGAAAGTCCCAGGTCCTCATCAATAACCACGATTTGTTCCGAGTTCCACCCCAACGCTTGAGCACGGCGTTTCAGATCATACTGTCGAGCTGTGCTCTCTCGATTCTCTTGAACTTGACGCAGCGAGGACTGCCGTATATAAAGATAAGCCAGTCTGCTTAAATGCTCCCCTCGAACCTTGCTCGTGAAACTCATCGCCCCACCTCCTCATGGCAGGCAAGAATCATACCCGCCAGCAGCACCGTTAAATCGGAGCGTGCCATCAGGGGAAGCTCGGCTAGGGAAACAACAGAACCTTCCCTTTCGCAACGCGGGAGGCTAGGCGGGCAGGCCAGTGCCGTGAGGGCGCTCGTCCAGGCACTCATGCCACGAGACAGAAATAGAGCCAGTCCATGTCCGCACATTCCTCTACCATTGCCTTCCAGTGCTTGAAGGCGGAGTGCTTCGTACTGCTCCAGCACATAGCCCCGATCCAATGGGGTGCTCATGATGTTTGCTTTCCTTTCCCCGGCCGTTTTTTTTTACGCCGGGCTAATGCCCTCTCTAAAGTGCGGGGGTTGATCTTTACTCCAAACCGTTCCTCCACCACCGGAACTGCTTTTGCGGCTTTAGCTGTCTCAGACTTCGCTTGCCATTGTTCGACAAAATCTAAAATCTCATCCGTGCACTTGTGAGCGCCTTTTGGGCCGCGACGACGCGGAAGCAGCCCAGGGATGCCCTGCGTTTCAAAGACCGCCTCTGCTTTGTAAAAAGCCTGACGACTGACTCCGAAAGATTCGGCCACTTCCGTGACAGACCGGCCCTCGACCTGATGCCGCCGGAGCATCTCATACTTGACCTGAACCCGATCGTGGGCATCGAAAAAATCGTGACTCCGGAAGGCTTTGTCCCGAACCGAGTCGGGATCAGGATGTAAAGCACTTTGCTCGCGCAGGAAGGCAATCTTGGACACCCTATCCCGCTGTGGTTTAGATCGAGACATGACTGTAATCTTAATTATATACATTTCAAAGCCGTTGTCAAGTCTTTTTATTAATTTATTACCCTTGATATCAGATGAAATAGAGGACCATACGAGCCATTGACAAAGGGATACCTGGAAGCCAAGTAAATATTTAAGTTGACATCCGGGACGAAATTTGGTTGACATTACTTCCCTCTCGAATCGATCAGGTCCTGCAGCCGAAGCAGATCCTCCACGCGAAAACGAGAGCGGCCACAGCCTACACTCAGGTATGGATCGGGAGGAAGCCAGTCGGTCCAACTGACCGGAAGGGAGTGCAGACTGCCGTCCGGAAACTCCACCGTCACCCGTTGCTCCCCCCATAGCATTTTTGAAATTACGAAGGGAAAAGATTGGCCCCGTTGCGGATGAAAGGGGTGGACAATCCGAATCTTCTCTCTATCTTTCTTATCACTTGCATTTGACAGCTTTGGAGAACCCTTCGCTTGAAGCCGTCATCAGCGGAGGAGTATCGTCGTACCATCTGGGCCTTGGCGGATCGTCGCCCGGAGTCGGTCTACGACTTGGCTCGGTATG
>CAZDYX010000545.1:0-2103 GCA_964509775.1 uncultured Desulfobulbia bacterium
GGGCCGTACTTTCTGACCGTTCGTTCCTGGAAAAAGTGCTTCGGGTATGTAATGCCCGGATTTCGGATCCGTATGCGCAACGGTACCATTTCTGGAAACACTATGCCGACCGACACCTTGCCTGATTGGGAGTTGGTTCTTTCCTCTGCCGCCCGACTCCAGCGTATTCTTCCTGATGCCGTGCTGGTTGGAGGCACTGCCTCGGCACTATATGCCCAGCACCGATTTTCCCGCGATGCTGACCATGTCCTGGCTGATCTAAAAATTCGTTTCGACGAGGTTCTGGCAACGCTTGAATCCGTAGCCGGCTGGAAGACTGCCCGAGTGCAACGCCCCGTGCTGATTTTGGGTAGCCTTGATGGCATCGAGACCGGCGTGCGGCAACTGATCAGGAATGAACCGCTTGAAACAACGCAACTCGAACACCTGGGGCAGAGACTCACCGTACCCACCCTGGCCGAGATTCTCCGGATCAAGGCTGTGCTGATCCTGAAGCGCAACGCCACCAGGGATTACCTTGACTTTGTTGCACTTGCTGATGGCATGGGCAACCAAAAAGTAACCCAAGCACTGAGGCGTTTCGATGAATTCTATCCGCAGCCAAATGAAGAATCAGCCCTTCAACAACTAGAGGCGCAACTCGCCAATCCGCTCCCTTTTGATCTTGAAGAAACCAATCTGGCGGAATATAAGAATCTCGATCGCAAATGGCAGAAATGGGAAGCAGTCAAGACTAAGTGCATTGAGATTGCAATTGCGCTCTTTGATCAGAGCTGCGATTCGGAATAGGCATAACTCGAAAGTCCTCGGGGCTTTATTGTGTACTTTTTCTGATAGATAATATCTTCCCGATCTCCCTACGTACGTCACGTTCCTTGTCGTTGTACAAATCCGTGTGATCTCCGAGTTCTGACCATCCCTGAGCCACGATTTTTCGTTTCTGAAGCTGTTCGTAGTGATCAAGGCAGTGGAGTCCGATGTCGATGGCCGGCATGGCGCGCATCCTGGCCAGCTCCGCGTGGACATGGTCTTGTTTGTCCCGAACAATCGCGGTCAGATCGAAAACACCAAAGAGCCGCCCGAGGTCCAGGTCCCCCTGTTGCACATACCGGTTATCGATGTAAATGAGCGCGGCCCGGGTCACCTTGAGCCCTGCGTCGGTGACGACATAATACCGGACCGCCCGTTCATATGGTCCGGTTTTACGCCGGTTACGGCCTTGACTTCATGAGATCCCAGCCGCCTTTCCCCTGGCGCAAATTGGGCGATTGAAACAGCATAATTTATTCTAGCCTTAAAAACCCGGTCCTCTGGACCGGGTCAGAGTTCGTGGCTTTGCCCTAATGGTTCCTCCCAAGGTGTCAATTTCCAACTTCGTTGGCACGATAAAAGGCAGAACCGCTATTAGAGTTTTTAATAAGTTCAGGGACCTTAAGCGAAAACCCTATTGGGGTAATCATTTTTGGGCAGAGGGTTATAGTGTCGATACCATCGGTTTGGATTCCGAAATGATACGCAAGTACGTCAATTTCCAGGAATCCAACGAGCGAAAAGCCGAACAGCAACGATTATTCTAAAAACTGTGGGGACAATGCATCCTTGCCTCCTCTGGGGGCAAGGCAAATTACCCCCTTACCCCTCTGGGGACGGATTCTTTATGCCAGCGGCTATTACTTTGAGATCAGAATGGTGTCGCACAGTGTATTTGTCTTTTACGGCAGGTTGTTGGTCTGGAAAGAGTGTCAGAAAAACGTGGCCTTCCGGCAAGCCTGTGTGACATTTGCCGTGAGGTGTTTTAAGGTCGGTCATTCATTTAATATAAGGAGCTGGTCAGTAGAAAGTTCTCGCAACTTTTTCCCGGGGTGTTGAACGCGAATTTTACGCATACGCTGAGGATTCTGATCAAAATGCTCGCCAGTTCAGTTGCTGACAACCCTGGGAATGTGTTTAAAAACTCGAAATCAAGCTGCTTGGTCAAGGGGCGGTGACTTGCGCTTCCTATCCGATATCAGCTGCAAAGTTCGGGCAGAGTTCTTTTCCTCCCTCAAGCAGAGATTTTTTTGGGCCGATTGATTTTACTGAATCGGGCGTGACTCGTCTCTG
>CAZDYX010000546.1:0-2065 GCA_964509775.1 uncultured Desulfobulbia bacterium
ATTACCGGACCCAGGGTGTCTACCGGAATAAGAACCCCTATAACATGATACACCTTGATCTTTGCGTCAAACATACTCTTGAGCCTTTGGCTGAAAGCCATTACGAGCAGGCGAGGGATCTATTTGAGCAGTGGCAGCTAGAGCATGTCTTGATCCGCGACGAGACGCCGTCTATGTATCTCTATTTTGTCGATTATCTGCGGCCGGGCAGAAAACGCCTCACCCGCAGAGGTTTTATGACCCTGGTGCGGTTGGCCGAACTTGACGAGGGAATAATCAAACCCCATGAACAGACCTTTCAGGTGGTAACCTCGGATCGTCTGCGACTCATGGAGACCTGCAATGCCCAGTTCAGTCAGATTTTTTCCCTGTATTCCGACATCGAAGCCCAGGTGATGGAGTGGCTGACAGCGGCACGGAGAGATGAACCGCTCTGTTCGGTAATCGATGAACAGGGAAACGTTCATCGTCTTTGGCAGATTACCGACCCTCAAACCTTAAAAAAGGTGCAGGCGTTTATGGCCGACAAACCATTATACATCGCAGATGGCCATCATCGCTATACGACCGCCCTTCGTCTCCGGGAGAAGCTCAAGGAGCGAAGCAAGACCTTGGCCGACGACAGTCCCTTTAACTATACGGCCATGTATCTTACGGCGATGGAGGATCAGGGGCTCTCGATTCTTCCCTCGCATCGGTTGGTTCGGATTCCCGGCGGGTTGTCCCTTGGTTTATTTGTGAAAAGGCTTGCCCCCTATTTTGACATCCGTTCGGTCGGCGGCGGCAGTCGCGAGGGGTTGATTGTCGAGGTGTTGTCACAAATGGAAGAGTATGCGGGCAGCGCCACGATGTTTGGCGTGTATCAGGCGGACGAGGACGAGTGCTATCTTTTGACCTTAAGGCCCGGGACCATGAAGGCCCTGTTCAAGGACTCCATCCCCCAGGCGCTTGCTGACCTCGATGTGGTCGTGCTCTCGGAACTGGTCCTTGGGCATGTGCTCGGGCTCACGCCGGAACGATGCGTAACAGAGGATCTGGTCCGCTACCTAAGCGATCCTGATGATGCCATCGATATGGCGGTGAAGGAGACCTCTGACCAGGAACCCTATGGGGGACTTCTTTTTCTCATGAACCCCACCCAGGTCTCCCAGGTGCAGCGGGTGGCGGATGAAGGCCTGATCATGCCCCATAAGTCCACCTTTTTCTATCCCAAGATCCTCACAGGACTTCTCATGAACAAGATGGTTGCGGATGAAAAGGTTGCCAGGTGATAACGGACCAGGATTCCTGCACCCTTGATTCCCTCTTTGATGGTGCGCTTTTCTGCCTGCAACCTTGTAAAGGGTATCGCTTTTCCCTGGACGCGGTCCTGCTCGGTCATTTCGTATCGCCGGGTCTTAAGTCTCGGATACTTGAACTGGGGGCGGGATGCGGCATCGTGTCCTTGATCTTGGCCTATCGCCATCCCGGGGCACGGATCAAGGCCATTGAACTCCAGCCTGGTCTTGTTGAACTCCTGAAGAAAAATATTGAGCTCAATCGATTTTCTGAACGGATTACCGGGATGTGGGGTGATCTCTGCCGCATTGCCGAGTTTCTGCCGACCGGTTCCTTTGACTTTGTCCTTTCAAATCCCCCTTATCGGAAAAAGGCGACCGGTCGAAAAAATTCCTTGTCAGAACAGGCCATTGCCCGTCATGAGATTTCCGCCACACTTTCCGAGGTGATCACGGCCGCCTCATTTGCCCTGAAGAAAAAAGGCAGGCTGGCCATGGTCTATCCAGCGGCCCGGGGCGCAAGTCTTTTTTATGAGCTGCGCCGAGAAGGTTTGGAACCCAAACGGTTGCAAGTAGTATACAGCTATCCGGGAGATCAGGGCCGGCTTCTTCTGGTTGAGGCGGTCAAGGGGGGAGGGGAAGAACTAATCATCCTCCCGCCTTTTTTTGTGTTTCGCGAACGGGGAGGTCCGTATACGGACGAGATGGCGGCGTGCTATCTTAGTCAGGGGGGAGGGTGCAATACAAAAAAGTGACAAGCCAGCAATTTTCTTGAATGTCGAATGTCG
>CAZDYX010000547.1:0-2011 GCA_964509775.1 uncultured Desulfobulbia bacterium
TAATTCCGGCCCCCCGTATCCTTGGTTGTTTGGGATCTATTTCCCACGGATGGAGATAAAAAATGAAAGGTTTTCCTTCCATCGTATTGATCCGTTTTAATGCCCAGTGGGTAAATCGATAGGGAAAAAGTCGAAAGTACCCGCCGCCACTCACAGGAATCTTCCTCCCCATGAGGAGCATGGTGGAAATCGGGTACTCCATCATTGATCGGCCTTTAATTTTATAAGGGAACCGGGGCGCATTCGGCATGCCGTACAGGTCATGAAGGATCGGGAAGATGCTAGAGTCGTAGAGAAACCCTGCTTCCTCCAGGATATCCAACGCCCAGAGAGATTTTTCCGTAATGGAATAGCTCGGCGCCCTATATCCTGCCACCTTTTTGCCAATGATATTCTCCAGGATATCCTTCGCCTTCTTTGTATCGTCACGGAATTGATCCGGGGTCAAGGTATAGATCCTCCGGTGCAGATAACTGTGGCAGCCGATTTCATGGCCCGCCCGGTCTATTTCCTGCACCAGTGCAGGAAATCTTTCCGCCACCCACCCGACCATGAAGAAGGTCGCCTTGACTTGGTGCCGGGCAAGCATCTCAAGGATCTTCCGCGTATTTTGTTCAACGCGTGACTCATAAGAATCCCATTCCTCGGGCCGTACCACGCGGTCAAAGGCCGACACCTGGAAGTAGTCTTCGACATCAATGGTGAGATAATTGCGCATCAATTATTCCCAGCCCGCATCACTGATGGATTGTCGCGCATAGGACCTTTACTATTCTCTCTCCGGCCTTGCCGTCCCAATATTTGGGTACCGTTGCCCCTTTCCCTTTACCGGCAAGGATTTCTTCCACGGCCTCAAGAATTCTTTCCGGTTTGGTTCCAATAAGGTGGTTTGTCCCTTCTGTGACAGTCACCGGCCGTTCCGTGTTTTTCCGAAGGGTCACGCAAGGGACCCCGAGGTAGGTGGCCTCCTCCTGGATTCCGCCGGAATCCGTGATCATCAGCGTCGCGGTTTCAATAAGATTGAGGAAGTCCAGATAGCCAAGCGGCTCGGTGAGAAGGATATAACCGTGGGGCTGCAGACGCTCAAGGAGGGAAAATTCTTTTACGTTCTTAAATGTCCTGGGGTGAACAGGGAAGACGAGAAAAATTTTCTTGGCAACTTCAACCAGGCAGTCCACAAGTGACTCCAATACCTCTTTTAGGTCCACATTGGACGGCCGGTGCAGGGTCACGAGCCCGTAGCGCTCCGGTACCTCAAGCCGTTTCTTGATATCCGATTGTCTGGCTTTTTCAAGATGCTGTATGAGGGTGTCGATCATGACATTGCCGACAAAACGGATTTTATTTTCGGCCACGCCTTCCCGGAGCAGGTTGTCGATCCCGCTTTGTTCGGTAACGAAAAGAAGGTCGCTCAAGGCATCCGTGAGAATTCGGTTGATCTCCTCGGGCATGTCCCGGTCAAAAGAACGCAGCCCGGCCTCCACATGCACCAGAAGGGGCCTTTTTCTTTTGGTAGCACGAGGGTACTCAATCTTTGACGCCACCAGGGTGCAGGCGATGGTGGAATTTACATCACCGACAACGAGGAGAACATCCGGCGTCTCCTGGAGCAAAACCGCTTCGAACCGTTTCATGATCTCCGCTGTTTGTGTGGCGTGACTGCCGGAGCCCACCTCCAAGTTTCTATCGGGTTTTGGAATGCCCAGATCCTCAAAGAAACTCTTCGACATCTTTTCATCGTAGTGCTGGCCGGTGTGCACGATTTTATGGTGGATTAGCGGCGGGGCGCCGCTTGAGTTATGTTTCTCCACCGCCTTTGCGATGGCGGCAAGTTTCATGAAATTGGGCCGGGCACCGGCGATGGACATGAGTTTCATAACTCGTTCTCACAGTGCTCTACGCACCTCTTCGATATCAGCCGCCCTTTTGACAGCAGCAGCCCAATAGCAGGCGAAGGACATTGGTTACCAAAACATTGCCAAAATCACAACAGCCCAACCGAACGAAGCAC
>CAZDYX010000548.1:0-2006 GCA_964509775.1 uncultured Desulfobulbia bacterium
GATCCAGGGCCGCAAGGGCTCGGGCTGCATACCGGGCACCCCTTTCTTTTTTGGGAATCTTTCCCTCCAGGGGAGGAAAAAGGCCGAAATGAACATTGGACGGCTGAAAATGACGGACCTCGGTGCGGGTGAGATGATTCACCAGGGCGCCCAGGGCGGTCTCAGGGGGCGGGACGAGAAGTGGTTGCCCCTTTAGCTGCCGCACCGCGTTCAGTCCGGCAAGAAGGCCCATGGCGGTCGACTCCAGGTATCCCTCCACCCCGGTGAGCTGGCCGGCCAAGAAAAGCCCGGGTCGGTTTTTGCATTGCAGGGTGGGCAACAACACCTCGGGTGCCCGGACAAAGGTGTTCCGGTGCACGCTGCCAAGTCTGGCAAACTCCGCCTTCTCCATGCCGGGGATAAGCCGAAAAACCCGTTTTTGTTCCGGATAGGTCAATTTGGTCTGGAACCCGACCATGTTATAGAGGGTAGCATCCAGGTTTTCCTTCCGCAGTTGCACTACCGCGTACGGTTCTCGTCCGGTTTTAGGGGAGGAAAGACCCACCGGTTTCATGGGCCCGAACCGTAAGGTCTCGTCCCCCCGTTCCAGCATAACCTCGATGGGCAGACACCCCTCGAAGTATTTCTCGAAAGGCAGAAGCGGCACCTTGGCCGCCTCCTTGACGGCGTTGATAAAGCTATAATACTCATCTCGCTCAAAAGGACAATTCAGATAGTCACCCGGACCCTCTGCATATCTGGAGGCCGAATATATGATTCCGAGATCCAGGGAGTCGGCATGGACAATAGGTGCAATGGCATCATAAAAGGCGAGGTTCTCGAAACCGGTTATGGCCTGGAGAGACGCGGTAAGCGCTGGCGAGGTAAGCGGGCCGGTGGCGACAATCACCGGTCCATCGGAGGCAGGGAGCTCTTTGATCTCCCTCCGTTCCACCGTTATGGCGGGATGCCCCTTGATTTTTTCGGTGATGAAACCGGCAAACTGATGCCGGTCCACGGCCAGGGCCTTGCCTGCCGGGACCCGACAGCCCTCCGCCGCCTCCATGATGAGGGAATTTAAGCGGCGCATCTCCTCTTTTAAAAGGCCGATGGCGGAGCTTAGCTCCGCGGAGCGGAAGGAGTTGCTGCAGACCAGTTCGGCCAGCAGATCCGTGGTATGGGCCGGGGTCATGCTAAGGGGACGCATTTCGTACAGACGCACCCTGGCATGATGGCGCGCGGCCTGCCAGGCCGCCTCGCTACCCGCGAGTCCCCCGCCGATCACCGTGATCTCTTGCTCGATCATCAAATCCCCAGTCTTTGTCGGATGGCGCTCACCACCACCTCACTCGATGTGCCCGAGATAGTTGCAAGCAACCCCTTTTGCTGATAAAAGCCGATCAGGGGGGCGGTCTTTTCATTATAGGTTAGAAGGCGGTGGCTGATGGCCTCCTCGGTTTCATCCGGCCGCTGGATGACGGGACTTGCGCATTTATCGCAAATCCCCGCTTTTTGAGGCGGGCTGCTTTTCACATTGTAGATGGCCTGGCACGCCGAGTTCGAACAGGTTCGGCGGGTGCAGAGCCGGTCCAGGATAACGTCCCGGGGCACATCGATATTGACCGCCACATCCAACGTGATGCCAAGCCGGCTAAGGAGTTCGGTCAGGGCCTCGGCCTGCGGGATAGTCCGGGGAAAACCGTCCAGCAGAAAGCCCTTGGCGCAGTCAGGCTCCTGGAGCCTCTTTTCCATGATCCCCATGATGAGTTCGTCCGGGACCAGATCTCCCCTTTTCATAAAGGCCTCTGCCTGTTTGCCGAGATCGGTTCCGGCCTGCACCGCCCCACGCAGTATGTCTCCGGTAGAGATCTGAACCGAGCCGTCAATGGCGGTGAGCTGTTTGGCCACCGTGCCCTTGCCGGCGCCCGGTGCCCCCAGTAATATAAGTTGCATCTAGTATTTCCTCCTGTTGGTAACTACTCAGGTTGTTTAGGTTGTTTAGACTGTAGTCTGTTAGGACTGCGCAA
>CAZDYX010000549.1:0-1484 GCA_964509775.1 uncultured Desulfobulbia bacterium
GACTTCTGGATTCCATTTTCATTGTTCGTTGTGCCCTCTGGGCATGGGGGTTCGTCGTCGTTAAAGTAGTCAAAAAAGAAAAACCCCCCATTTCTTGTTTAGTTATGTCAGAGGTGGCATAATGCCAATATGGATGCACAAAACAAACCACTTTTCTGGATTGGCTCATCCCTTGATGATTTGAGAGAATTCCCTGAGGACACAATACGAGTCATGGGTTTTGCGCTGCGCCGAGCCCAAGATGGAGGTAAACATGTGAGCGCAAAGCCCTTAAAAGGGTTTGGCGGAGCCGGTGTTATGGAGATTGTCGAAGACGATGATGGTAACACCTATCGTGCGGTTTACACGGTGAAATTTGCCGGAGTAATTTATGTGCTCCACGCATTCCAGAAGAAGTCGACAAAAGGAATCAGCACGCCAAAGCACGAGATCGATCTCATAAAGGAGCGGCTCAAGCGCGCGGAAGAGCACTACTCTGATTGGTGCAAAAAAAGAGGATAATGACCATGAGTACGAAGATCAAAATCACCCCATCGAGCGGCAATGTGTTCGCTGATCTTGGAATTGCGGATGCCGAAGAGACCCTTGTCAGGGCGGAGGTCGCTTCCCGCATATGTGATATAATCGCTGAACGTAAACTCAGCCAAACAATGGCGGCAAAAGTACTGGGGGTGGATCAGCCCAAGGTAGCCGCTCTTATGCACGGCAGACTGGAGGATTTTTCGTCTGACCGGCTCTTCAAATTCCTTAATGCCCTCGACAGGGATGTAGAAATCGTGATAAAGCCGAAGAGGCAAGAAGCAAAACACGGCCGGATTCGCATAGTCGTTGCGTGATTTATTCTTGAGAAATCCGCAGACCTGCGGAGTTTAAGGGACTATGGGGACGTTTCGACTATGGGTACGTTGGTGCAAAAACAACTTATTCCGCATAACGCCCGCTCTCTGGCAATTCCTCCTGGCTGACCAGACGATTGACCGCCGATGTCGTAATCCCGAGAAAACGAGCCACCTTTGCGCCCGAATATCCCATCCTGCGGACCGCTATCTGGCTCAACAATTTTCTGCCGTGCACTAATTCTCTTTTCCTGACCCCGGAACAGAGTTGGCAAGGCGTTAGAAGGCGTTAGAATGAACGTAAGGGCGTTTTATAATCGCACGGCAGCGAAGGAAAATTTTATGGTGGCGCAGAGAATTTTCCTTTTTTTATTTTCCCCCTTCACATTGACAATCCAAAATCGATAAGACCATAATATTAATATCATGGTCTTATCGGGACTAATTGAATCCAACCAACTTCCCTGCCAGAGGAATATATTTCATGCCTAAATCCATAAAGATTGATCCTTTCTCACGGATCGAGGGCCATTTGGCTATTCGCATCGAGGTCGCGGAAAATCACGTCAAGGAGGCGTTTTGTTCCGGTGAAATGTTCCGGGGTTTTGAGGTTATTCTTAATAATCGCCACCCACTCGATGCCCAACA
>CAZDYX010000549.1:1517-2001 GCA_964509775.1 uncultured Desulfobulbia bacterium
TCTGCGGCGTTTGCCCCATAGACCACGGGATCGCTTCTGTTTTGGCCCAGGACGCCGCCTACCGGGTAACACCTCCGGAAAACGGTTGGCTCGCCAGAAATCTGATTCAGGGGGCCAACTATTTGATGTCTCACATTACCCACTTCTATCATCTTTCGGCCTTGGATTTCGTCGATATTACCGCCATACGAAAATATACCGGCAACGACCCGCAGTTGAGTTATCTGAAGGATTGGGTTGAGGCGCAGATCGCCTCCAAGTCCATCTATCCGGCCGCGCCCTTTTTACCCCGATATGAGGGAGACTATCTAAAGGACGCATCGTCCAATATTGTGGCCATAAAACACTATCTGGAAGCGCTTGAAATCCGCGCCCTTTGCCACAAGATGGCCGCGGTTTTCTGTGGTAAGATTCCTCATGCCCCGGCCCTGATCCCTGGTGGGGTCACCGAGAGGGTGACCATTGATAAGATTATCTCTTATCG
>CAZDYX010000550.1:0-2000 GCA_964509775.1 uncultured Desulfobulbia bacterium
CGGCATTTTTAACATTTCTGACCAACCACCCGTTTCCAAAAGGACATTGGAGAGGATGATCTATCCCCTTACCCACCGCGGACCTGATGGCTATGGATTTTTTCAGGACAGCCTGGCAGGGTTGGCCCATGCCCGGCTGAGCATTATTGACCTTGCCGGGGGCTGGCAACCGATCCACAATGAAGACAAAACTCTCTGGGTAGTCTTTAACGGCGAAATCTTCAATTACCTTGAGCTCCGCGCCGAACTTAAAAAAAGAGGTCATATCTTTTATACCCACTCCGACACCGAGGTGATTATTCATCTATACGAGGAAATGGGTGAGCGGTGTCTGAAGGAACTGAACGGGCAGTTTGCTTTTGCTCTTTATGACTCCAAGAGACGTTCGCTTTTCCTTGCCAGGGACCGAGCCGGGATACGTCCTCTTTTCTATACTGTTCATAAAGGCCGTTTTTATTTTGCCTCGGAAGTAAAGGCTATTTTTTCGGCCGATCCCTCTATCCCGCGAGAAATCGACCCGCAGGTCTTGACCGAAATCTTCACCCTTTGGATGCCTGGCGGCGATGATTCTATTTTCCAGGGCATCCGGCAACTGGGACCTGGCCATTTGGCCACCCTCGATTGCCATGGTTCGCTGCTCAGCAAAGAGTATTGGGATATTTCTTTTTGCCCGGTTCAAGACCGACCGCGATATTCGGAAGATGAATATGCGGAAGGTCTGCGGGCGTTACTGGTGGATGCGGTCCGGTTGCAACTGCGGGCAGATGTTCCGGTGGGGGCATATCTTAGCGGCGGCATTGATTCCTCCGCCATCACCTCGCTTGTTTATCACTTTACCAACAATCCCTTAAAGACCTTCTCGGTGACTTTTACCGACGAGGTCTATAATGAACGTCGTCAACAGGATAAGATGGTCAATTTCCTCAACACTGACCATCAGACGGTTAATTGCGACTATCATACCATTGCGGATGCCTTTCCAACGGTCATTTGGCACACGGAAACCCCTATTCTCCGTACCGCCCCAACCCCGCTTTTTCTTTTATCCCGACTGGTCCGGGAAAGCCGGTACAAGGTGGTATTGACCGGTGAAGGCGCGGACGAAATCTTAGGCGGATATGATATATTCAAGGAGGCCAAAATCCGGGCCTTTATTAACAAAAAACCGGATTCAGAGCTGCGGCCTTATCTCTTGAAACGGCTGTATCCCTATATGGCCCTCTCGCCTACCAGGTCGTCTGCCTATGCCAAACAGTTTTTTGATACTGATGCCTCGATTGAAGATCCCTTTTTCTCCCATCGGCCGCGCTGGAAGACAACCGGCCGCACCACGGTTTTCTTCACCGACGAGGTCCTTCATCGTATACCGGCTGATCCCCTGGAAAAATGTTTGGACCGGTTTGCGGCCAAGCTGGCAGGCCTGGGTTATTTCGCGCGCGCGCAGTACCTGGAAATCAAACTGCTCCTCCCCAATTACCTCCTTTGCTCGCAGGGCGATCGAATGGCCATGGCCCATTCAGTAGAGGGCAGGTTTCCCTTTCTGGATCACCGGGTGATGGAATTTGCCGCCGCAATTCCGCCGCAACTTAAAATGAAGGTCTTAAACGAAAAGAATATTCTAAAAAAGAGCATGACAGATTTCTTACCATCCTCTATTATAAGCCGAAAGAAACAGCCGTATATGGCCCCTGACATTTTAAGCTTTTTTGGCGAAGAAACGCCGGAATATATAGATTACTATCTTTCCGATTCCCTACTAAACGAGGCGGGGCTTTTTAAAACGGCTGCGGTGCGCCGGTTGTTGGTAAAATGCCGCAAGGGTGTACGGCAAGGGTTTCGAGAAAACATGGCCTTTGTCGGGATTCTTTCCACCCAGATAATTTATGATAAATTTATCAAAAATTTTAGAATCGAAACCCCTCCCAAACTCCAAAATGTGAGGGTAATCTGTTAGGTTGGTTAGGCTGTAGACTGTTAGTCTGTTAGGCGCTGCGCGTTGA
>CAZDYX010000551.1:0-1996 GCA_964509775.1 uncultured Desulfobulbia bacterium
GAATTCTCACTCTCCTCGGTTTTCCTCATCTTGAATTTGATCTACAAGGTCTTTCAGCAGCGGCTTGAGCGAGGGAAAATCTTCCTTTACTGTCTGCCAAACTATGCCCAAACTCACTCCAGCATAATCATGAATAAGCTTATTGCGCATCCCAACAAGGCTTTTCCATGGGACATTAGCAAATCGTCGTCGCCAGGAACGAGGAACCTTATTGGCCGCTTCACCAATGATTTCAAGACAACGGATTACGGCGAAAACACTTTTGTTATCCTCGGAAAACTGTTGAAAATTCATGCCGTTGACAAAAGACTCGGCCTTTTCAACAGCATCGATAATATCAAGCAAATAATCCTGTGACAACCTGCCCATATTCATACGAAAACCACTTCACCCATGATTCTTTTCCCTATGGCAGGTTTGAGGGCATCTTTATGAACGAGGTCGACAGGTACCCCAAGGATTCGTGCCAGATCGCGTTCAAGGGCCAGGAATTTGAACATTCCTGGAGTTTTAGAAAATTGCACTAACACATCGAAATCACTTTGCGCATTTTGCTCACCACGAACATAGGAACCGAAAAGGCCAAGGGAAAGCACTGCATATTGCTCACGCAACCTTGGCAATTCGCTACGCAACAGTTCCATCGCCTCGTGGAGCTTGAGTTCTGTTTTCTTCTTTCTTCTGAATTCTGTTGCCACTATCTCCTCCTGAGCAGCGTTACCCCGGATGTTAGACAATTTTCTGCAGTTGCGAGCGAACCACCTTAAAAAAGCCGGTGTCTCCGGTCTGGAGCTTTGCCCATTCTTCAGGCGTGTAGACGATGATATCAAAGGGAACTCCCAGGTCAAAGAGATGGGAAAACTCACGGGGGCGCTCAACAAAAGGGACCGAGGTGTTCTTCACCACGATCAGATCAATGTCTGACCAGGCGGTGATTTCACCACCGGCAAACGAGCCGAAAAGGTAGGCATGCCCTATCTCATGGCCGGACAACCGCTCGCGAAGGAAATCGAGCACCTGTTCTTTGGTAAAATCGAGCAGCGAGATTTTCGGCCGACTGCGATGAATAACGGCCATGTCTTTACTCTCTATCGCCATCGAATTTCTCTGCTAGCAGGGTTAAAATCCTCCGAGCGGCCTCCAGAGCCTCCTTCGCCTGTTTTTGTGAAAGCATTTCAAAAGGCGCCCCGGCCGGGAAGGCGTCGGGAAGGAGAGGAAGGTCATATGGAAACCACCTCATCCAGAATTCTCTTTCCTATGGCAGAGTTAAGGGCATCTCCCCGACCGAGTTCACCCTTCTCTAGAAGTTCTCCGTCGTTATCTCAACTCAAGGTGAAGCCTCCGCCCAACAAGGGCTGCGGCACGCTGGAGGGTTTCGATGGTTACGTTCCCTTTTGCTTTAAGAATCCGATCAACTTGAGCGCGGCTGGTGTGCATTTGCTCGGCCATCTGCGTTTTGCTGATACCCTTTTTGAGCATCTCTTCGCCAATCTGCCAGGTTATGACACGCGTGATTGCCTCCATCGTTGCAGATTCATAAATACCTTCTTCCTTAAGAAAATCCTCAAGCGAAGAACCTGCATGTTTATTTTTTATCCCTTTCTCGCTCATGCGCTGACCTCCTTCATGCGTTTCTGCGCTAACGCCAACTCGTCGCAGCCAATCTCTGACCGGTTCGTTACCGAGTGAAGAACGGAAAAAGACAACAGGAACTTTAGTGAGTCGATTTGTGGGCACCATCATTTCCCGCCAGAGGTTGTGTACTATTAATAGTACGTTTATGCCAAATAGTAAAGCCTTTCAACTTAGTCGCGGATGCGTAAAAGCAGATCGATGACAGGTCGGCGATTGTATCTTGCCAGGGCCGTGGCCTGGGAAGGGCGAGCTTACATGCTGTGCCCAAGCTTACTCAGGAGTAGACAGGAGACTTTGGGAACGAGAATATACAACGCAATCAAGGTGACCAGTTACGAGAACTGGAAATTCCTTGCGTGTT
>CAZDYX010000552.1:0-1966 GCA_964509775.1 uncultured Desulfobulbia bacterium
CTTTTACTCAATTGAACGTGTCGCGAGACATGTTTCGAGCGTTTCACGGATTGCTTCACGCACCACGTCCGAAAGACTCAATCCTTGGGCGAACTGTTTCAGGGCATCATTCATCAGTGTTTGATAATTTCCGCCGATCATCTCTGCGTGGGCCTTGAAAATAGCCAGAACATCGTTGTCGACTCTCATGGTGATGCGCGATTTGCCTCCGGCATCCGCTTGAAGTTTTGCGAGGTGCTGGGTTTCTGCAACCGGCTTCGCGTCGGCAAAGTCATAGTCTTTGAATTTATTGTACATTTTGTCAGAATTGGTTTTCATAGCGCCTCCTTTGCGATTCGTTGGCTTTCCAGGCTGAAATGAGCCGCATTGTTTCTTTTCGGTAAGTGTAAACCACAACCAGAATCCGCTCCTTGTTTCCCATGCCCAACGTAACAAATCGCTGTTCTCCTTGAGAATCATCATCCTCGCGAGTCAGGGCAAATGGGTCAAAAAGAACGTGTTGAGCCTCCTCGAAGGTCACACCAGCGTGATTCTTGGGATTTGCTGTTGCCTTTCTTGAATCCCAGGTGATTTTCATAATCCATTGTATGCACATTAGTATGTACAGTCAAGGACTATTCGACAGGACTATTCGAAAAAAAGGGGGAGGATAAATGTAGGTTTAAAAAGCTGGGCTTGCCGGTAGAAGCGAAAAGCCCTTCCACCGGCAATGGCCGGCCGGGCCGGCCATTGCGGAGTTCGCGCAACTGCCGACCCGGACATACAAAAACTTATAATCTGAAGAGAGTCCCTTATGTTGTGCCTTGCTGAACGTGCCATGATAATTTTTTCTTAAACCATCCAGCACAGCATGTCACAGTTATCGTCCACGGCCTCGACCGCGTTATTTCGTCGTAATTAACGTAATCAAGTTGTTTTTAGAACCAACGTCCCCTCTTTCGTACTTCTTGCGCGAGTTTAAAGATTTCGTGAAAAAACGCGGTTGCATTCTTTTCCTGTTCCGCCCGCGGTTCCTTGATTCCCGGCACCGAGACCGGGGTCAATGCCTTTTTGTCATCGGAAGACGCGGTCGCCGGGCCGATATCCACCGCTGCGACAAGGAGCAAAGAGACGACAAACCAACCAATAAGCCATGTATTCTTCATAAAAACTCCTTACAGCTCTGTTCGGCCGGCCTCAATTCACCGTATTGTTCCAGGTGATCCAATCAATCTGGCCGTTGAAGGTGTTATTGCCGAAGGTACTTGCACTTGTGCCGATGGTAATATCCGACTGGGCAGGGTAAATCTGGTCACCGTTGTAAAGCCGTTTGGTTGCGGGGACCTGGGATTGGTCCGTATCGGTACAGTTTACGTATCCGCCGCCATTGTCAACATAGATATCAGCAGGAATACCGCTGCCTTTGGCGCTGTTCCACACAACCTTGATCTTATACCAATGCGCATCATCGGGCAGGATCTTGCAGTTGGCAATGGAAAAATCGGATAATACCAATTTCCATGTATCGCCGCCATGGCTATCCACAGGCAAAACGAATAATGCGATCGTGGCCTCGCCTGAAGGCGGGTCTTGCAGGGTGACGGTGTCATTGCGATACACGCTCAACTGATAATTCCCCTGGGCAGATTCCTTGGAGAATATGCGGCCGACATAATTGGCGGTTCCTGAAATGCCCTTCGGTTTGATCCTCGCCTCAATGGTCATGGCTGTACTTGCCGTAATGCACGTGTCAAAATCCGTAAACGTTATGTAGGTGTTCGTGCCGTTACCGTTCAAAAAGCCGTTGCCGGTAAACGTCACCGAGGGATTGCTTACAGAGCCTTTGAGTATGCCGCTGCTATCGTATGCGAAGGTGCTGCCGCTCCCTTCATTCAGATTAAAGGTGATCAGGCCCGCAGGCGGGCACAAGGAGGCGCTTATTGTCACTGTCTCTGTCCCTGCAGCATTATTGTAGGCGTCAAAAATT
>CAZDYX010000553.1:0-1953 GCA_964509775.1 uncultured Desulfobulbia bacterium
CAAGAGACCACAGCGCGCTGAGGATAAAACTTGGAAACACTGACCCGATTACGAGAGGATTGAGACCCCACAACTCAATGGAGCTAGACTATGCGTGTAACTGATATTCCTGAAATTGCACAACTGAGCATACCGGAGAAAATACTCTTGGTCGAAGACTTGTGGGACAATATCGTTTCGGCTGAAACCCGCTTGCCAATACCTCAAAGTCATAAGGATGAATTAAACAGAAGACTTCGGCTGCATGAGGCGGTGCCGGGAAATCTTCTTTCCCTTGAGGAATTGCAGGAACGGATTGAGAAAAGGAAATGAAATTTACCCTGCGTTTTCTGCCGGAAGTTGAAGAAGATGCCATCGCCGGTTTTACCTGGTATGAAGAGAAGGCAATAGGTCTTGGTGAAGAATTCCTTCGAATGTTTTATGCTTACTCCGCTGAGATTTCCCGGAATCCTCAACTTTTCCCAAAGGTTTATCGCGAATTTCGGCGTCGGTTGCTGAGACGATTCCCATACGCCATTTACTATAGGATAGAAGCGGAACAGGTTGTTGTGCTTGGACTTTTTCACTGCGCGCGTGATCCTCGTAGTATCAGAGCGAAGTTGTTGGTTCGAGATGAACCATAAAGCTCTTACCTACCAGCATCCCCGGTTTTATTTTTAGAAGACGCGAAAAGGAAAAGCGAAAATAAAACTTAGGGTTGGAGAAAGGAAAGCGGGTAATGAGCGATCTGTATTTTGACGAGCAGGAGATACTCGAAAGGATAAAATCACAAGCACAAGCCCGGCTTATAAAATTCACCCTTCATGCCCATAAGGAAATGCGAAACGATGCTGTGACCGTTCCCGAATTGTTGTATATGCTGAACGTCTGCCATATTTTGGAAAACTATCCGGAATATGAGCGTGGCCCATGTTGTCTTGTGGGCGGGAAGGGAAACGACGGGCGTGATCTGCATGTTGTTTGCACAACAACCTTGCCGGAACTTGTCATCATCACGGTTTACGTACCGACTAAACCGAAATGGGAAACCCCCAACAAGCGAGGTGCGAAAATATGAAACGATGTTCCATCACTGGATGTCCAGGCGAATACACCCACCAGCGGATTAACTACATGGCCCGGATGGGGGGAAAGACGGTTATCATCGAAAATGTCCCGGCTGATGTCTGTCAGTTTTGCGGCGACACTTTACTTGATATTGCAACTGTGGAGGCGATTGACAAGATGTTGGAGAATCCAGGCCAGCCAGTCCATACAGCCCCGGTCTATGAGATGCCGGAAAAGTCGATTGCTGCATAAAATTTCAAAAGACAGGCTTCACCAACTAATATTTCTTGGAAACACTGACCCCGATTACGAGGGGATGGGACTTAAGCGTTTAAACGTTTAAACGTTCAAGCGTTGCAACGTTGTAACGTTGTAACGTTACAAATCCGAAACAACCATGAGCACCTTCAACACCCAAAGCCTTCTTGCCGGCTTCGTCCGGGTCAAGGAAAACAACGGCTGTGCCGGCGCCGACGGGGTCACCATTACCCGGTTCGAACGACATCTGGCCGACAACCTCCGTGTGTAGCCCTGGTCAGGGAAAGGAAATGTACAGATTTGTTTTTTGAAAATCCCTAAAAATTAAATTTTTTCCCATTTCCCGCTGGGTTACCACCTCTTATGGTTCATCAAAAAGCCGCCATTTCCCCGACTATCAAAGTCCGCAAATTTTCAGGCCAAATAATATGGCACCGTAATCATGATGATCAAGGCCTTCTCTTCTCTTGACAGACCGGGACAGCCGCGATATCAGGTAGATATAGCAAGACTTGCCGCATTCCCACCAGGTTGCCGAATAGGCATCGGACAAAAGAAGGGGAGGAATATATGAATGCCCATTGCTCTTTTCTGCGTTCCCTGGCACTGAGGGCCTGTCTGATTATTGGCGTGGTGTTGCTTTGCGCA
>CAZDYX010000554.1:0-1936 GCA_964509775.1 uncultured Desulfobulbia bacterium
AGCAGTTACCAGCCGTGTCGCGTCGGCGGAGTGGCTTTTTGCGAAGCCGACAATTATGATGAAACGATAAAAACGTGATTTTCGGCAATTGAGGTTTGGTATGAACCTAAAATTGAAATACTGTGTCATTCTTGATCGAATAAAAGACGTTCCTGATTCCAGCAGGATATTGGCTGAACAGCGTTTCCTTCTGATCAAAGAATATGAGGACATTTTCGTAAAAAAGGAAAAAGAACTGCTGGGACGTCAATTTCGCAACAAGAAGGCCACGATTAAATATTGTCAAAGCAAGGAAGTGCCTCTTACATCATTCTATCGGTGGCTGCGCCAATATAGGCGATACGGGATTGAAGGGCTGGTACTTTCATACGGCAATCAGCAGACATCCAAGGCCAGGGGGAAACGGCAAACCAAGAAAATCAAACTGATAAAATTAGACATCGAGACCCACAGACCTCTTTCCTGTTTACCGGAGTTGAAAAATATCATTCAAAGGGACCCTGACATTTCACCAAAGATCAAAGAAACGTCTGTACAATTCCTTGATACCGTTATTGGTTTTTCAAAACAAAAATTAGTTAAGTCCCACAGACTTCTTTCCTGTTTACCGAAGTTGAAGGATATCATTCAAAGGGACCCTGACGTTTCACCGAAGATCAAGAAAACGACCGTACAATTCCTTGATACCGTTATTGGTTTTTCAAAACAAAAGTTCCTTGCTCCGCAGAACCTCCCCTTAACGCAAGAGGAGATCAAGGAGCTCGAAGTCTATGAAGCCGGTACGCACAAGAACCGTAGCCCCAAAGCCACCGCTATTCTGATGGCCCATAGAGGTCATTCGATCTTTGAGATCGCTACCACTGCGAGTCGTTCTCGAAACACCATTTACCGGTGGTTCAGACTTTTTAAAAGTCGCGGTACAGCTTTTATCCCGACATATCTTGGCAAGGGCAAGCGAGAAGCGATGTGGCAAAAAAGAACCACCCGCGTGATCGCTATCTTGCATACTCCTCCGAAAACATATGGCATTAACCGGACTGCATGGACGCGGGGCACCCTGCGCCAAGCATATCGTAAAACTTATGGTGAAAACTTGTCATGGTGCTCCATTCCTAGAATAATCAAGGCCACCAACTACACTTGGCGGCGAGCAAGAGATGTTTTGACAAGCCCTGATCCGGAATACAAGCGCAAAGCACAAAAGGTTCTCGACACCCTCCGCGGTTTGGGGCCTAGTGAAGCTTTTTTCTTCATCGATGAGGCCGGCCCCTGGCAGGTGAAAAAATACGGCGGTGAGAGTTTCACCCCGAAGGGGACAACTAAAATTTACCCACGGTTTCAGAAATCAAAGGGCCAGGTAACCTTTATCGCCGCCCTTGACGCCGTAGGGAATCAAATCTCTTGGTTGTTTACCAAAGGTAAGGATACAGGAGGGATTATTGACATCATTCGGGTGCTTTATTACTCATATTGTGAGTGTTCAACCCTTTATTTGACATGGGATTGCGCATCATGGCATAAGTCTCAAGAGTTGCGGAAATTTCTTGCTGGCTTGAACGCCCGCAAGAAGGGACCAGTAATAAAGATTGTGCCCCTCCCCAGCCGAGCTCAATTCCTGAACGTGATTGAATCCGTTATCAGCGGGATGAAGCGGGCAGTAATACACAACAGCGATTATCGATCAGAGCTTGAGATGCAAACAGCCATTGCCATGCACTTCCATGATCGCAACGAATATTTCTGGCAGAACCCCAAAAGAGCAGGTGACAAGATATGGGACAAGGAACGTTTCAACATCGATGATTTTGAAAGCGGTCTCCATAAGCGAATGTAATCTAATTCAGGCGGTGACTGCCGGGTGGAACGCGTTACCCTCCACGTAAGCAGAGATTTTTTTGGGCCGGATGATTTTACTGAATCGAGAGTGACTCGCCTC
>CAZDYX010000555.1:0-1923 GCA_964509775.1 uncultured Desulfobulbia bacterium
GCGAGTTCATGAGGGGAAAGGAACTTTAAGGCACCTATGGCCTGCTCATTGCTTTTGATACTTGGTTTATCGAGGGTTAGCACGTGAATTAGACCGAAGTGCACCTTGCCAACGTCGTTAGAATCGTCGTTCAACATGGCCACAGGCTGGATTGTGTATGATGTGTCTATGCACAACTCTTCGCTTAACTCTCGGTACATTGACCTGGTCAAGTAAAAATGGACACTTTTGTTAAGCGGCTTTTTTCAGAAGCCACAGTTTCTCAAATTCTTTGGGGCTGACATAACCAAGATAGGAATGACGCCTGTTGCTGTTATAAAACATTTCTATGTAATCAACGGTGTCTCTTCTGGCTTCCTCTCGGGTCTTATAGCTTGAAAAAAAGACCCTTTCGGTCTTGAGGCTGCCGAAAAAACTCTCTGCAACGGCGTTGTCCCAGCAGTTACCTTTCCGACTCATGCTGCTGATCATTTTATGGGTTTTCAGCATTTTCTGAAAATCGTTGCTGCAATACTGGCTTCCCCGGTCCGAATGAAATATCAGGCCTGGACCTGGCCGACGACGCCAGATTGCCATACGCAGGGCATCCATGATCAGCTTTTTGGTCATTCGATTGCTCAATGACCAGCCCACAACTTGGCGTGAGAAAAGATCAAGGACCACGGCCAGATATAGCCAGCCTTCATGGGTCCAGATGTATGTGATGTCCGAAACATACACAGTATCCGGTTCTTTCACTTCAAACTGCCGATTCAATAAATTCGGAGCAACCGGCAAATTATGCTTGCTGTCCGTGGTCGCTTTAAATTTCTTTTTCTGCTTCGCGGCAACACCGGCCAACTTCATCAGTGACCCTGCCCTGAAGCGGCCACAAGGACTGCCGTGTGCTTCTATTTCTTCTGCAATTCGCCTGGCACCATAGGTCTCTTTTGATTTTTTATGAGCCGCAAGGACAACGGGAATGAGTCTGTCATTCTCTATCTGTCTTAACGATTTAATGCGTTTGCGCCAAACATAATATCCACTCCGGGATACTTGCATGACTTTGCATATCAGAGCTATCGGATAGGCCTTCTTCTCAGCATCAATAAATTGATACCTCAGCTCGTTTCTTTCGCGAAGAAGACCGCTGCCTTTTTTAAGATTTCACGCTCCATTTTCAAGCGCTTGTTCTCTTTCCGAAGGCGGTTCAGCTCTGCCTGCATGGCCGTTCCTCCTGCTAAACCTGGAGCCTCTTCTCCGCCCCCTTCAATCTCACGTTTCCAGCGCCCCAACATGTTTTCATTGACCCCGAGATTCCGGGCCGCCTCGGTGATCTGATACCCCTGCTCTGTGATTAGTTTTACCGCTTCTTCTTTAAATTCCTGAGTATACTTCTGTCTTTTCTTTTTCATTGAACACCTCGTCGCGGACTATAAATCCACTCTTAAGCAAGTGTCCATTAAAACCCTACCACCTCAAACGGTCCGGCCCGACCTTGAGCACCAGGATATTGAGGGCGTTGGCGGCCCGCACCCTGCGGCTCGGCGTTTTCCGTCTCTCCGGCGTGTCCTTTTCGTTTTCGTCCGCTGTTTCTTCGCCGCTGTCGGCCGTTTTGTCCCGACGGTCGATGATGCCCTTGCGCAGGTCCGGTCGGCGGACCCCTTTGCTGTCCACGTAAGTGCGTTCCATCCCCAGGGTTTCGTCCAGTCTGATCAGCGGCAGCAGCTTGTTGCGCAGGCGGAGAACGGGCTTGTTCTGGATTTCCTCTATCTTTTCCTCAATATCCCGGGCCCTGATGCGGACAAGCTCCTCCAGGTTGACCTGGGGCACGGCATAGGTGCGGCCCCCGGCGCTGATGATCAGCGAAGGAATGATGGCTAAAGTCAGGGGCAGTTTGAGATTGATCCGCCTGCCCTTGCCCGGCGTGGAATCAATGCCCAC
>CAZDYX010000556.1:0-1920 GCA_964509775.1 uncultured Desulfobulbia bacterium
CATCAAGCCATCGCTATCGCGCCTTCGCAACTAAAAATGGCCAAAGTCGAGATTATATGAGTATCATAGAACCTGTTCCCTCGGAGAAACCGGTCTACTCGACATCACCTTTATCACCCCTATCACCCACCCACCTCACCTCCAGTCACTCGAAAATCCTTGCAAATCTATGGACCAAGACCTGAAAATATTTTTCCTTCATCATCGGTGATAAAAAGCTGATTTCGATCAGCGCTTCCCAAGCAGTTCGCACCCTTAAAAAATCTTCCAGCATCTTGTCCAGCACCCGTTCTGTAAGTCCCAATCGATCCTCCCCAAAGTAATCCACCAGGTCCTGTCGCTTAAGCCTGTTCTTTTTGCCGTTGAGCGGCAGGGCAAACTCCTCCTCGGGACGGGAAACAACTATGGTGGTGTTCACCAGGTCATAGGCGGGCGAGAGGGATATAACATCCTTTTTTCGAATAATAGAAAAATTTTTCAGATGCATGTCTTCGTTGCCGGTGAGAAAACAGAACAAGGTCAGACGGAATAGTTTAAGTTTTTCAACCGCCGGGAAAGTGCAAAAGGTCTCGATCAGTCCGGCCACCTGCTCCATGCTTGAGCGGTATTTCGTATCCCTGGTATGACCGCTCAGTTGGGCAAAATCCTCAACATGGAGTTTATCCTTGCGTCCGGTGCGGTCAAAACGTTTAACAAAATAAGTCATTGCAGCGTCGCGTCCATACAACAGCCCATGGGGCGGCACTTCAATCCCGGCAAGATCGGCCAGACGCATGGTAAGATCCTCGTTTTCCGGCACTTCCGGGTATTCATCGATCTGCGGCTTGAGGATATATGTTCCTCCCAAATCAACAATCACGAATCGTTGTTCCTTGATAAGAAGTCGCGCCGACAGTTTGGGCTGAACTCCTTGGATGGACATCTTGCCAGCCCGGGCCGCCGCCTCCTGCCGCAACTCTCTGGACGAAAACGGCAAATCTTTTAAATCGGTTAGTTGCCGGGAAAGGAGTTTGAGCCCTTTGGCGGAATAACTGCCCTCACAGGGTTCATAACTTATCGGACACCTGTTCATGAAGCCTCGGTGATGGTTACGGCGCCGACTGTGTCGGCGCCAATCAGTAAGAGTTGTCCGAACTTGTCACCCCGGTCGAGTTTATGCAGTCGAAGCAGGGCCTCCAATTGAGCCCCTTCCGGCAGCAACCCGTCAAAAAAAGGAGGAAATTCCTCGAACACATAGGCCTCCGTTTGAACCGGCATGGTCAGCGATATGGGTGGGCCGGCATATTTCGGGGTGTACTCGAATCGATACTCCCGGCCATCTTCTGATTCCTGAAGGTAACCGGCAAGCATAGACTGAAAAAAAACTTTAGCGGTCCGCATTGGCATGCTCTTTCAGAAAGGCTTCCTTCAAAGGGCTTTGGAAGTCAAGTTCAATATTCAGTATCCGCAAAATCTTAAGCAGGTTTTCCAGCCGTACACTTTCCTGACCATTTTCCAAGCTGTAGACAAGATTTTTTCCAACACCGGCCAGTTCAGCGAGTTCCAGTTGCGTCAAGCCGCTCCGCTTTCGATGAAAAAGTATTATGTCTGATAACTTGTTGCACATAATTTTCCCCTTATAGAGGTAATAATGACTGTTTTTTGTTATAGATTACCAGATTTTTATATTTATGAAAGGTTTTTTCCCTGTTTAAAGGGAAAAATATTTAAAAAAGAAGCTTGGAACAGGAACTATTGAGGAATAATATCAAATATTACCTGTTAGCAGGGATAAATGCTTGTTTAATGGAGAGTTGCCAGACAAGGAGATGGAAGCAAGAAGTTTGGTTCTTCTTGACATATTGGTAATTGAAATTAAAGAAGCTCAATTCTTTTTTTATCTGCTCCCCAGGTCACCCCGCGAAAAAGCAAGCATGCCTT
>CAZDYX010000557.1:0-1914 GCA_964509775.1 uncultured Desulfobulbia bacterium
CAAGAGACCACAGCGCGCTGAGGATAAAACTTGGAAACACTGACCCGATTACGAGGGGATTGAGACGCAGGTGGAGTATTCAATTTCGATCCGAGGGCGGCCATGAGCTTAATAAATGCGGAGTCATCCACCTGTAGAGCGTGACGAAAAGACAAAAGTATTTCCCTCCGTGGTAACTTTTCTATTGACTCCCATCTGATATTAATTATATCACCAAATCAGTGGGACTTGATGAGATTGACAACTTAGGGACTCAAGAGTCCCTAACCAAAAAGGAGATCCTGCGTGACCCTTACGGTTAAAGAGCTTATTGAAAGGTATCCGCCCGGATTCATGATGGGCAGGTCTGGGAAGGTCTGCACCGATACCACCGAGTTCATGGATATTGACCACGGGGATGTCATCGCCCTGGGCGGACGCCACTATCTGGTCCTGCGGGACGAGGCAGAACGCCGCTTCGGCATGGAGGATCCTAAGTTCTGGGTCAAACGCTGCCGCTGCCTGGAAACCGGCGAGAAAAACATCTTAAAGCTGGTCTTTTACGAAAACTTCCCCATGAAAATCGGGGAAGTGGAGATCCCCTGTTACCGCAGCCCGGAAAAAGAGGCCCGCATTCTCGATCTTGTTAAAAACGATTCGCGGTTTATGCAGGGATTCTCCCTCACGGACGACAAAGGCAATCTGGTCCGGGTACTGGAACTGATCCGGGGCAAACGCTGGGATGTGGCGGTGGACGATATTAAGGCCGATCACCGGGCCTATGTTCGTGAACACCTGCCCGGTCTGCTCGATAAATTCATCGGCGCCATGGAGGCCATCGGCTTTCTTCACGCCCACGGCGAAAAACACGGCGACATCCGTCGCGACCATCTCTGGTTCGAATACGGAACCGGACAAGTGCGCTGGATCGATTTCGACTATACCTTCGATTTTGTTGAGAATCCCTTTGGTCTAGATCTCTTCGGGCTGGGCAGTATTTTGCTTTTTTTGGTCGGGAAGGGGATACATGCCAGGAGCGACCTCGCGGGCATGGGGTATAACGAAAAAATCATTTCCTCCTTGAGCCCGGACGATTTTTCCCTCATGTTCCGGTATCGGATCATAAATCTGCGAAAGCTGTTTCCCTATCTGCCGGAGGAGCTGAACCGGGTGCTGATGCATTACGCTGTGGGTTCGGAGGTGTTTTATGAAACCGTGGACGAACTCCTCTCCGACCTGCGGCCTTGTATCGACCTGCTAAAGAGTTGCTGATCGGCGTATTCGTTCCGGGACAAGGTGTAACCAACTGTCAGGTTGTAAGTGGGTAACCGTTTACCAGGGGGGTTATGACGTGGCCCCAATTGGGGGCCGCAGTCGGGGTCGGTATCAGTATCGGTATCGAATCAGTTCACACCGAACTCAATGGATTGCCAAACGCCATTTTAATCCGTTCGATACCGATACCGACTCCGACCCCGATACTGGTGAACGGTTACCAAATTTCAGATTGTAAGTGGAGGGTATTATGGACTTCAAAAAAATTCTCATCGCTGTTGACGTCTCGGAGAATTCTGCCCGAGCCGTGGACTACGTCGGTGAAATTATCGGCAACGTCAAGGGATTTCAGGTGGAGCTTTTGGCCATCGACCGTCCGCCGCAAAAAGACCTTTTTCCGAACGAGGAAACCTGGCTTGCCCAGCGCCAGAAGCAGGAAGGTCAGATCAGGGAATTCCTTAAACGCTCCCGAGGCATCCTGGAGACCAAGGGCGTACTCAGCGAGAATATCTCCGAGATCTATATGGTCAGCGAAGGCCTCAGCATCGCCCAGGCCATCCTTAAGGTGCAGCAAGATGGCGGAAACGGGACTATCGTGGTCGGAAGAAGGGGTGTGTCCAAGGATCAGGAGTTCCTCTTCGGCAGCGTGTCCAGCAAGAT
>CAZDYX010000558.1:0-1911 GCA_964509775.1 uncultured Desulfobulbia bacterium
AAAACCCAGGCGGGGCTTGAAATATGGGGGCGCAACCCGGCAGGAGCCGAAGAACTTGTTAAAAAAAAATCTGAATGATCCCTGGACGGCCCGGGAAACCTTTCTGGTCGCCATCGGTCCGGCCGGCGAACAGCTTCTGCCGCTCGCCAATCTGGTAAATGACCGATTCCTTTCCGTGGGTGGGGCCGGGGTCGGTGCGGTGATGGGCGCCAAAAACCTCAAGGCCATTGCTGTCAAGGGCCGGCATTCTCTGCATGTTGCCGATGGCGCTAAATTTGTCCAGGTGGTCAACACCTTGATCAACAAACTCAACAGTGCCCCGTATACATCCCAATCGATGCCGCAATGGGGCACGGCCTTCCTGGTGGGACTTTGCTATCAGAAAGGGATCCTGCCGCAGAACAACTTTCGGCACAGCACGATTTCCATGAGAAATATCGGCACCGAGGCCTTGAATTCCGCCTTTGCCCTCCGGGGCCGGGGATGTTTTGCCTGCCCGGTTGCCTGCATCAAAAAGGCCGATGTCAAACACCAGGCCTATGAAGGAAAGGGCATGGCGCCAACCTATATGGCCATCGGCTCTTTAGGGGTAAACTGCGGGATCAGCGATCTTGCCGAAATCGGTACGGCAAACATGATCTGCGCCGAGATGGGGCTTGACCCGGTGGCGGCCGGGGGCACTCTGGCCACGGCCATGGAACTGATCGAACAAAAGGTGCTCTCCCCCGAGGAGCTGAAACTCGAACTGCGCTTCGGCGATGGGCAGACCATGCTGCAAGCCCTCCGCCTTATTTCCACCAAGAAAGGTCATGCCAGACGTCTCGGCCAGGGTGGCAAGGCCCTGGCTGAATCGTATGGAAAACCGGAGGTCTTCATGGGCGTCAAGGGCATGTCTCTGGCACCTTTTGATCCCCGTGCCATTCAGGGCCTGGGGCTTCATTTTGCCACCTGCAACTATGGCCCGCATCATCTTTACGCTAATACCTTCATTGACGAACTCCTTAATGTCCACGAAAATATCGACCCCTGGGTGATCGAGGGCAAGCCCGGCCTGGTCAAACGCTACCAGGACAGCACCGCGGTCCTGGATGCCCTGGGCCTGTGCAGTTGGCCGCTTATGGGACTAAAATTCAATAATTATGTGCCGCTCGTCAACAGTTGTCTGGGGACGAACTTTACCGCAGAAGATCTCATGGCTATCGGCGAGAGAATCTGGAACCTTGAGCGGCTTTTTAACAACCGGGCCAATTTTAACCGTAGCCATGACCTCCTGCCTGAACGGTTCACTGTTGAGCCTATTGCTGACGGGCCGGCGGCCGGGCAGGTCAGCCGGGTGCCGGAGATGCTGCCTGAATACTATTATTTGCGGGGTTGGGATGATTTTGGTGTTCCCAGGGCTGCCACCTTGAAGGCCCTGGAATTGGAGGTGCAATAATGCCGCGCATCAAGATAGACCACACCAAATGCACTGGCTGTAGGCATTGCGAGACCGCCTGTTCCCTGAACCATGTGCCGAACACCGTGAATCCGCGGCGGGCCCGTATCCGGGTAATGCGGGATGGAACGAGGTACTATCCGGTCATCGCCGGCCCCTTTGTCGATGCCGCCTGCACCTCCAAACTGTTTGTCGAGATCAACGGCCAATCCTATGATATGTGCGGCCTCTGCCGGGCCTCCTGCCCCCAGAAGCCTTTTTTTATCGAGGCTGAAACCGGCATTCCCTTGAAGTGCGATTTCTGCGGCATCCCGCCAAGTCCGTCGTGCGTACGCTGGTGCAACACCGGCGCCCTGGAACTGGTGGATGATTAATCGTAACTACTCAGGTGGATAGTCTGTAGGTGTTTAGGTGGATAGGAGGGAATAACCATGCGAGATCACACAAAGCTCAGAGCATTTGAACTGGCCGAAATT
>CAZDYX010000559.1:0-1033 GCA_964509775.1 uncultured Desulfobulbia bacterium
ATCCTTGATTCGTTCTTTGCGCAGTCCTAACAGACTACAGTCTAAACAACCTGAGCAGTTACCAAAAATATTAATAATCACCGTGGCAGCCCCGGTCCTTCGCTCGTCTGCAGCATCTTTTTGTACCGGCCAAAGGCAGAGGTCAGTCGAAGCTCCGGCATCTCATCCTGCTGCAGAATCATAGCCACCCGGCGGGTGTTCCTGCTCACCCGGGCATCGGGCTTGTAGACCGAGTAGGGTGTCCTTCGTGCCGTTGCCGCCCCTACCGTTGCATCCTTGAGGAGATATCCCGCGGGCTGTACCTCCCGGGCAAGAAACCGCCGGGCACAATCCGAAAATCGGTTGGCCACCCCGGCAGCCTGTTTCATGGTATCAACCATATTGATAACTGAATATATGGGGCGCTCAAGGGAAAGATCTTCATGATGCAGGGCCTTAAGTAAACCATAGGCGTCCGCAAGCGAGGTAATATCCGGGGTAAGTACAAAAAGGATCTCGTCTGCGGCAAGCAAAAATTCACGCACGCCACGGCTCATGCCGGCGGCCGTGTCCACAACCACGATCTCCGCCGCAGATTCCACCTGTTCCATGGCCCTGATGATTTTTAAACGTTCGCTGCGAGTGCTGTCGGCCAGGGCGAGGATCCCGGCCCCCCCGGGGATGATGCCGATTCCCCCGGGCCCTTCCAGGATAATATCGGTGAGTCTCTCTTCTCCTGATAAGACCTCGACGATACTCTTAGTTGGGGAGATCCCGGCCAAGAGATGGATGTTGGCCAGACCCATGTCGGCATCGAGCACCACGGTCATCTTACCCAGGCGTTGCAGTTCAATGGCAAGATTTAAGGCCAGATTGCTCTTGCCGACCCCGCCTTTTCCGGATGTAACTGCGATCACCCGTGCAAACCGCCGGGTATCGGCAAAGGGCGCCTTGCCTTGCCCGGGACTATGATGACGATGAATGCGGATAAATGCCTCCACCGCACTGACCCCAAATGCGAGGGCGCCTTTGTGCCAGACCTTTTCCGGGAGTT
>CAZDYX010000559.1:1043-1874 GCA_964509775.1 uncultured Desulfobulbia bacterium
GCAAGATACTCCGATTCATAATATCTGAGCAGGCTTTCCTCCAGGCCGGTCTTTCTTGCAATGTCTTCAATTGACAGCACCTGTTCCATTATGAGGTCCTCTTGCGATGACGGAGGAATTCGATCAGTCCTGGCAGAATCGAGATAAATATTATGGTGAGAATTACTAAAGAGAAATTTTGCTTGATAATCGGAATATTGCCGAAAAAATAGCCTGCAAAGACACAGAGACCTACCCAGGCAGTACCGCCGAAGACGTCATAGCTGATAAAACGGGCATAGGTCATCCTCCCTATCCCTGCCACGAACGGGGCAAAGGTCCGGACCACCGGGACGAATCTTGCCATAATAATGGTCTTGCCGCCATATTTTTCATAGAATTGATGGGTACGCTCCAGATGTTTCTTGTTGAGGAAGCGAACGTTTTCCTGGTGAAATATCTTGGGTCCGACAAAGTAGCCAATCCAGTAATTAGTTGTATTCCCGGCCAGGGCTGCAGCAACAAGGAGACCAAAGAGCCACCCCACATTTAGGGCGCCAAGGGCGGCAAAGGTGCCGGCGGCAAAAAGGAGCGAGTCCCCGGGTAGAAATGGCGTTACGACGAGGCCTGTTTCACAAAAGATGATGAGAATGAGGATAAGATACGTTACGGTTCCATACTCTTGGATAATCATGCTTAGGTGCTTATCAAGGTGTATGAAGATGTTTATGAAGGTTGAAAGTAATTCCACCTGGTCTCCTTGCCTAGTCTGGGCGACGCGATCAGATGTCAACGACGAACGGGTGCAATACAAAAAAGTGAACCATTTACACTAAACCGTTTATCCACTTA
>CAZDYX010000560.1:0-1873 GCA_964509775.1 uncultured Desulfobulbia bacterium
TTCTTTTTTACCTATTCACCTTAACACCTACAGACTATCAACCTGAGTAGTTACCAGAAAAGATAATGACTGACAATCATGACAAACACAGACGAAAACTTAACCGGACAAGGCTGAAATATAGGGTAATGGCGCATCTCACCCTTCTTTTGCTTCTGGGACTTTTTGTTGTTTGCCCAGCCCTTTTCCCGACAGATGCGGGGTCATATTTAATCGCCTCCTCTCCCAATCCGGTAGGATCAGGTGCACGGGCCTTGGGTATGGGGGGTGCCTTTATTGGCGTTGCCGACGACGCCACCGCTTCCTCGTGGAATCCTGCCGGTCTGGTTCAACTCGAAACGCCGGAAGTTTCCATCGTCACCGCCTACAACAACCGCACCGAAAATATTACCTATGAGTCGCTTCCAGGCTCTTCAGGAAATCAGACGGTCTCAACTTTTGACATAAACTATTTGAGCGCTGCCTATCCCTTTGTACTTTTTAATCGCAACACGCTGGTTTCGATCAGTTATCAGAATCTCTATAATTTTAAACGGGAAATAGAGCTCGACCGCGCCTATGGGTCTTCACCGCGCAACGAAATGAAGGAGAGTTTTGATTACGACCGAGAAGGATCCTTAAAAACCATTTCCCCGGCCTTTGCCTCCCAGATATTCAAAAATTTGTCCTTGGGTATTACCCTTAATTTTTGGGACGATGACCTTGGTAACAACAAATGGGTCACCGAGACCCATGCTCACAACTCAGGCACTATGGGTTTGACCCATTTCTATAGCAATCTGGATGTGAAAGATACCTATTGGCTGTCGGGCGTTAATTTCAATCTTGGTTTATTATGGCGTATTAATGGCATGTTTTCGGTGGGAACGGTATTTAAAGCGCCTTTTACTGCTGATCTTAAACATAACCGGTCGTCGACCTTCTCCGAGTACGACGACCCCCCCTTCGGACCGGACAAGACCACGGTCCAGACCCAAAACAATTCCTTCCATGAGACCCTGGACATGCCAATGTCGTATGGGGCCGGTCTTGCAGCCCGTGTAAACGACGCCCTTACCCTGGCACTTGATGCCTATCATACGGAATGGGATGATTTCGTGCTCCATGACGTAGACGGGCAGGACATCAGCCTGGTCACCGGAAAATCCACGGCGGAATCCGATGTCTGCGATACCACCCAGGTCAGACTGGGCGGCGAATACCTTTTAATCAGGGAAAAAACCGTTGTTCCTCTCCGAGCCGGTCTTTTTTATGACCCTGAACCGGCAGAAGGCCATCCGGATGATTTCTGGGGGGTAAGCCTCGGTACGGGTATTGGTTACAGGAATATTGTCTATGACATTGCCTATCAATACCGATTCGGAAAGGACGTGAGGACCGGGGTCAATGGCGCCGGTGCATCAAATCAGGATGTTGCCCAGCATACCGTATATATGTCGATCATTTACCACTTTTAGGGCAATATCATGGAGTTAAGAATTTTTTTCAATTTAGGTTGACTTTTCGTGTCCGTAATTTTGTCTTTCCACGTTTCTTCCGTAAGCACGCCTCAAATTGTGTCTGCATTGCTGAAGGGATTTTGAGCACCGGAGATATCCAGAAACTGGTTGACATATAAAAATTATATGATATACAGAAAAGGAATAAACGCCTTAATAAAGCTTGGTAAGAACATTTTAAATAGAATATATAAGATGTTAGGCCATGGTGGCCGAATGTTTTATACTAGGCCACCATGGCTGAAGGTTTTTTGGGATAGTATGGTAACCCGCAACGGATCTGCAACTTGCGGAGATATACAGATCTGTAGAATTACTTGTTGAGCCGGCATATGCAATAGTAACTAAGCTTCACTTGGTGGCCCTTGGCTTAC
>CAZDYX010000561.1:0-1870 GCA_964509775.1 uncultured Desulfobulbia bacterium
GGCAAAGGCGTCATTTATATAAACATTAGCGAGTTCCGCCAGTTGTCTTGCAAATTCAGGGTCGTTGTTTTGCTCCTCCTTATGGAAGCGGAGGTTTTCAAGGAGCACCACATCGCCCGGCCTCATTTGGCCCACGATCTTTTTGACCTCATCGCCAATGCAATCCGGGGCAAGCATTACCTCTTTATTGATAAGACGGGAAAGGCGTTTCGCCACCGGGACCAGGGAATATTTCGGGACCCGCTCACCCTTGGGCCGGCCCATGTGGGAGCAGATCACGATCCTTGCATGTTCGTCAAGGGCGTAATTAATGGTGGGCAGCACGGCCCGGATACGAATGTCATCGGTGATATTGCCCTGTTCATCCATGGGCACGTTAAAGTCGACCCGCACCAGGAGGGTCTTTTGATTGATGTCGATCTCCTTGATATTTTTCAAGACGTTCTTTTCTCCAGGTAATTGTTATATAAAACGCTGTTTAGAGAGTCCTTAAGCCTTCAGCCCCTTATTCCCAAGGCTATACCAGACTTTCGCTGATCGTCACGGTGAGATCGCCCAGCATATTCGTGTAGCTTCCAAGCTCGTTATCATACCAACCGTAGATGACCGCCTGAGTGATCGGCACGTCAAGATAGGATAAATCGCCTTCCTTTACCACGCAGGAACTCACCTTGTTCAGATTGACCCGGATCTTGGCGGTCCGGGTATGGGTCTCGGTGCCCTCAATGACGGCCGCGGCAGAGGGCATGCCGATGATGTCCGATGAGACGTTTTGCTCCTCGGTGTATATGAGATGGGAAGAGGTCTCTGCATACCGCCGGTAAATGCCGTTGATCAGATCGCGCTTCACCGGATTTTCAATCTCGTCCTGGAGGTTTATGACCAGCACGATGAGAGAGCCGGTGGTGGTGGGAATTCGGACGGATTCAGCGATAAAACCGATCTGCTTCATCTCCGGGATAACCAGGCTCAGGGCCTTGGCCGCGCCCGTGGTGGTAAGGATGATGTTATTTAATATACTGCGGTTTTTTCGCAGGTCCTTGGCCTTGGCCTCGGGGAGCCGGTCCAGGACCAGTTGGCTTCCGGTGGCCGCATGTACGGTCACCATGGAGGCGGACAAGAAGCGCTCGGCCCCGAAATGCTCCATAAGCGGCTTGATCATATAGGAAAGACAGGTGGTGGTGCAGGAGGCAGCGGAGATGAGCCGATGCCGGGTATGCTGATAATCCTCATGGTTGATCCCCATGATGGTGGTGACCGCATCCTCCGGCATGGTAAGTCCTTGGGCCTTGATTTTAAAGGGTGAGGAGAGGATGACCCTTTCTGCGCCTGCCTGCAGGTGACCGCGCAAAGAACCGGTAGACTGATCAGCCGGTGCCGTCGGGTCAATAAAGGCGCCGGTGGTGTCCAACACCAGCCGCACGTCGTTTTCCTTCCAGGCGATTCCTTGCGGGTTCCGAGATTCCCGCAGGATTTTTACCGGCACGCCGTTCACGGTCATGGTGCCATCAACATCATTTATATTTTCAATCACCCGGCCTCCTCTGAATCCATGGAGATAGTTGCCCAGACGGCCGTAGGTGCTGTCCTTTTCCAGGGCGGATGCCAGATCCTCAAGTCCTTGGCCCACACCCCGGCCAATATTGGCAACAATTGCCGAGAAATGTTTTCTTGCCACCTGATGCCACACCGAGAGCTTACCGATTCGGCCCAGGCCGTTAATGCCTAATTTCATACAGAAAATCCTCCTTGCATCATTAGATGATATTTAATGTCACATCATATGAACAATTTTTTAGCAATTCAAGCAAAACTGTAACTACCCAGGTTGGTTAGGTCGTTAGACTGTAGTCTGTTAGGCAGGAAATGG
>CAZDYX010000562.1:0-1869 GCA_964509775.1 uncultured Desulfobulbia bacterium
TTGTTTTTTCGAACAAGATAATCCGTAAGTCACTAACGAACCATCGCCATGAGAACCGGACTTAAAACAACCCTAAGCCCTTCCCTGCCTGATTTGCATTTTCCGTCCGATCTTCCCATTGTGGCCAAAAAAGATGAGATTATTGCCGCCATTGCGCTACATTCGGTGGTTATCGTTACCGGTGAAACCGGTTCCGGCAAGACCACCCAGCTTCCCAAAATGTGTCTTGCCGCCGGCCAAGGAGTACACGGACTAATCGGTTGTACCCAGCCGCGCCGGGTGGCGGCGACCTCGGTGGCGATGCGGGTGGCCGAGGAACTGGGGCCCTGGGGTTCGGAAATTGTGGGCTATAAGATCCGGTTTCGAAACCGTACCCGGCCAGGAACCCGGATCAAGTTTATGACCGACGGCATCCTGCTCGCGGAGACCCAGGGTGATCCGGCCCTCCGTGCCTATGAAACCATTATAATTGACGAGGCCCATGAACGGGGTCTTAATATCGATTTTCTCCTCGGCATCTTAAAAAGGCTCCTTGCCAAGAGGGCCGATCTTAAGATTCTCATCACCTCGGCCACCATAGATACGGAAAAATTCAGCCGGGCCTTTGATAATGCGCCGGTGATCGAGGTGTCGGGGCGAACATATCCGGTTGATGTGTTGTACCGGCCCTTGGACCCTGAACTGGAAGAAAAGGGTGAGGTGACCTACATCGATTGGGTGGTGAGTAGCATTGCTGAACTACCCGGATCTGGGGATATCTTGGCTTTTTTGCCCACGGAACGGGACATCATGGAGACCATGGAGGCCCTTACCCACCAGGAATTGGCCAATACCGTCATCCTCCCCCTCTTTGGCCGCCTTACCTCTGCCGAGCTTAATCGCATCTTTCAGCCGGACCGACGACGAAAGATCGTGGTGGCCACGAATATTGCCGAGACCTCGATTACGGTTCCCGGAATCCGCTATGTGGTGGATACGGGCCTGGCAAGAATTCCGGTTTATAATCCGCGGACCAGGATCTATAGCCTTCCCATAAGCCCAATCTCCCAGTCAAGCGCTGATCAGCGGAAAGGCCGGTGCGGAAGGACCGGCCCGGGCATTTGTGTGCGCCTCTATACGGAAGAGGACTATGCGAACCGGCCCTTATTTACCGTCCCTGAGATCATGAGGGCCAACCTTGCTGCCGTAATCCTGCGGATGATAGCCTTAAATCTGGGCGACCCCGCTGTCTTTCCGTTTGTGGATCCGCCCTCCTCCCGGGCGATCAGGGACGGTTACGCCATCCTTGCCGAACTTTCGGCCATCGATGCCGAAAAAAGGCTCACGTCCACGGGAAGGATAATGGCAAGGTTGCCCCTTGATCCGACCATATCCCGGATAATCATCGAGGCCAGGACCAATAACGCCTTAAGGGAGGTGACAATAATTGCCGCGGCCTTGGGTGTTCATGATCCGCGAGAACGTCCTGCCGGGAAGGAAGAAGAGGCGGATGGCATGCATAGCCGCTTTGTTGATCCTACCTCTGATTTTTTGACCCTGCTTAAAATCTGGGATTCTTATCATTCCACCTGGGAGGCCCTTAAGGGCCAGGGAAAGATGCGAAAATTCTGCCACACCCACTTCCTTTCCTTTAACCGCATGCGGGAATGGCGGGATATCCATGAACAGATCATGACCACCCTGGAAGAGGTAAGCGGTTTTGTCATGAACAGGGTCCCGGCCGATTATGACGCCATCCACAAGGCCATTCTGAGCGGGTACTTACGTAATATCGCCGTAAAACAGGAAAATTCAATCTATCTGGGTGCCCAGGGGAAAAAGATGATGATCTTCCCGGGATCGGGTCTGTTTAAGAGGTCACCGGCCTGG
>CAZDYX010000563.1:0-1825 GCA_964509775.1 uncultured Desulfobulbia bacterium
CTCCTGATCCTCCCACTCCCCAAGGATTGACCGCGGCTGATTAGTGATTCGCATCAAATCCGCAAACGAATGGATCTTAAGGCCCGCGGCCCGGACGCTAATCCTCCAAAAGGGCAGAAAGGAGAACCTCTCCCCTTCTGTATCGGCAACGGCATACGTAACGCCGACGAACTCCCTATTCCCGGTCTTCCAGACCGTATCACAGTTTCGGCAGAAAAGAACAATGCTCTCCTTTTCCCCCTCGAGGTTCCAACCGCACTGAGGACACAGGGCGGCCAAAAAACCAGGCTGCCATTGGCCCGTATCGATGATCGCCGGTCCAAAGGGGTCGCGGTCGGCTGGCAGTCTTGCCAGAGGATTACCTGTCACACCATCGAGGATCATTTGATCCCGGATAATCAGGGGAAGATAGATAAGGCTTATCGTCTCACCGATACTGGCACGAAGAAAAACCTCTTCCAAGGATTGTCCATTCAACCGATTTTCAAGACTTGCCAGGGCATCATTAATTTTGAGAAAACACTTAAGAAAGGTTGCCGGCGTATCAGCAGGGGCAAACCGCATCTTCATGGCCTGCGGCCGTAACCCGAGGGACGAGAACAGGCCGGTGAAGGGCAGTCCCAATTGTGTGGTATCAACGATCTGAAAGTTGATGGTATGGTTGTGTTGACAGGAATAGGCGCTCCCCCGGAAACGAAGGTAGGGGACATAGATGGGGGACCGGCCAGGAAAAGCAGCCGCGGGCAGGACAAAACGCCAGGGCTCCGGAGCGTCGATCACATTTTTTACCTTGCAGTATGGACAAATCAGGATCCGGTCGGTTTCTTCTAACTCCAGGCCTGCCCCGCACTGTGGACATTCATGCTCAATTGCAAAGGCCATGCTTCCCCTTTCGCCATGTTTTTATTGACAATGAACCCAAATAAAATTTTCTCTTAAAAAAACGAAAAGCTCAAGCATTTATCAACCTGGTCGCGTTGGCAGTACGGCTTTTTGCGAGGCCATAAATCCTCATCAACAAATGACCACGCCTTATCTTTTTGGCTCATCGCGGATTAGTGGGAAACCACCTTGAGATACGTCCAACTTTTTGGAATTGGTGCGTATAACGCACCCTACGAAATTGGAGAATACATGCTGGTTAGCTGTGACTCGATGCCTTTGTAGGGTGCGCTATGCGCACCATTCGTTTGCCATCTTCCCACTAATCCGCGATGAGCCATCTTTTTTAACTCGTTGCCGGTGATTCCATTCGAGAAAGACCATGACAACCGCCCGAGTTTATGGCATTACTCGATTAACCGGATGACCGGCTACAGATGGAGTTCGCCAGGGCAATCAATTAAGCGGAAGAGGAGAAGATTATGAAACGTATCATCACAGGCATCATCATGGGGGTATTATTTATTATGACACAGGCACATGCGGAAATGAAGACAACGGCATCCGGACTCAGGTACGAGGACAGCGTATTAGGGACAGGTGCGGAAGCGCAGAAGGGAAAAAAGGTCGAAGTCCATTACACGGGATGGCTTGACGAGGGAAGCGGCAAGAAGGGCAAGAAATTCGACAGCTCAGTTGACCGTAATGAACCCTTTGTGTTTCCCCTGGGAGCGGGCAGGGTTATCAAGGGTTGGGATGAAGGGGTTGCCGGCATGATGGCCGGCGGCAAACGCACCCTCTATATCCCGTCGGCCCTTGGTTATGGCGGCAGGGGGGCGGGTGGGGTTATCCCTCCCAATGCCGATCTCATTTTCGAGGTCGAGTTTCTCGGCGTGAAGTGATCCGGCTAATTTTGTAACTACTCAGGTTGGTTAGGTTGTTT
>CAZDYX010000564.1:0-1795 GCA_964509775.1 uncultured Desulfobulbia bacterium
CGTTGCCCTGGGCTGGTATGTCATGCCCCTTTGGGGCTACCCGCACAGGTCGAAATTTTTCGATGCCGACGCTTTTGATTGCTTCTTCCCTGTGGGCCATAAGCCCCCGATACCAGTGCTGGGTGGTCAGGGCGTAATGTTCGCGCCAGGCCTCGACATCATGCACCTCGAATCCAGAGAGCTCAAGCATATCAATAGTATGCCCCACATTTTCCCTCGACTTTATCCTGCCGGGGTGGAGGAATACGCGACAAGTTTGATAAGTGCTTGATATTACAAGTCGGCAATTTGAGCTTTTCGACTTTATTTTCTTTTTTTCGAGATCATCAAGAAATTGGCATCGGTGGGATCTTTTTGTCTAATAACCTTGCTAATATCCATTGAGTGGTTAAATTAAGCGGAAATTGCGGTTTATTAGCCTTGATCATAGTCTAAAATGATTGGCGGCCTGGATGTCAAGCTGTCATTCCCGTACGCACCCCGCAAACGTAGGCATAGAGCAACATCCGTTGAAGGTGTACAATTTATCATGGGGGAAATCGGATTTTTCCCGAAGTCTGAACATATATATCGGAGAATGTTATGACTGTTGTTGCGAAAAACAATTCTGAAGAGGACTATATCTGTCCGCATTGCAATCAACCCCTCACCCATTGTAATACCCCGCCGTTTCATGTGGGAGACGGTTTGGGCTGGGGAGCCGATACCTTTTATATCTGTCTGAATGATGACTGTTCCTTGTTTGTCAGGGGCTGGGATTATATTGAGACCCAGTATGGTCATGTGGGATCGTACCGTTATATGCGGATCGCCGGTTCCAAGGAAGCTACTCCTATGTTTGTTGGCAGTCCGGATGCATTTAAGGGCTGTATTATCGATTCTGAGAGCCAACAAGAAGATGATGAACGTTTCAAGCAGGAAAAGGCGGCGGTTAAAGCCCTTGATACCTGCGTTACGGAAAGGAACTTGGCCCCGATTCTCCATCTTCTGCTTGATGAGGCATCGACTCTGGGAGCACGGGAAAGGGCGTGCGATCTTCTTGTAGAGATGAACGACCTCGGGGTGATTGATCCGATCCGTAATCACACCTTTCGGAATACCAGTATCGAGCAACGGGTGAACTTGGCCATTGCCAAGATTCTCCATGCCAGCCATAAAAAAGAATGTCCCTTCTGTTTAGAGATCATCAAGGCACATGCGGTTGTCTGTAAGCATTGTGGGCGAGAACTGAAGGCCATCCCGACGTAAGAGGACCCCGTTACACCTTTTTCCCGCGCAGCCTGCCTTGAAGAGGGTTAAGAGCGTGTTTGGAAACTCTCTTCGTAACGAGGCCGAGCGAAAATTTCACAAGCAAGGAGGCAAAGGCAAAAGGCCCGGAAGCGTAGCAGCGCTACGTTGAGGACGTTTTGCCTTTGCCGACGCAGCATGGGGAGTTTGCAGCCGGCCGCAGTAGAAGAGGGTTTCCAAACACGCTCTAAAAGACTTTACGCTTGCTAATTCGAGATTCATTGAATATAATCGCCGCCACATAAGGCCGTTTGGCATCTCGATTCAAGATAGTTATGGCCGAAAAACTTGTTTTTATGGTGGGCGTGGCTCAATTGGTTAGAGCACCGGGTTGTGGCCCCGGAGGTCGTGGGTTCAATTCCCATCGCTCACCCCAGTTGCAATATTAGATAAAGGTTACACCCAAGCGTGTAACCTTTACCTGTTTTAATCTAACTAACGTTCATGATCAGAGATCACCCCAGATTATGAAAAGGAATTCAGAATTCAGGAGTCAGGATTCAGAATA
>CAZDYX010000565.1:0-1776 GCA_964509775.1 uncultured Desulfobulbia bacterium
AGGATGGGCACGGTACGTCTCACATCTCGTCTTTCTCTATTGCTAACAGGCTAAATCCCTTCAGACTATCGACCTGAGTAGTTACGAAAACTACACCAAGTCCATAAAAAATATAACCGCTAATCCCGGATCATCGAAAGACCTGCTCCTGATCTGTCACGGCGAGCGGTAGGCGGCGGAATCGGCATACGAACTGTACCCCTTGTCTTGGGTCAAGATATGCTGGGTCAACCAGTTCATCAAGATTTTCATGACCTCGGAGTTCAGGATCAGGTCTCCCGCCTCCAACTCTTTCTGGTACCCAACAATTTTTATCCGGAAATCGTCGTGTTCCTGCTTATGTCGTTCCAGGCCCGGATAATTGATCTTGCGCATGTATTCTTCCTCATAGTCGAAATGAAAACGGCTGTACTCCTCCATGGCCCTGAACGTTTCTCCGGTGATGCGGAGAAGTACCTTTCCCTGTTGACGCATCAAGGTGTCATGCAGTTCATTGATGATGTCGATCCATTTTTTGTGTTGATCATCGATCTCCGGGACATGGACGCTGAAGGTGTCGTTCCAGACAATACGCGGCATAGTGGTCTCCTTTGCATCTTGTTTGAGGTTTAACATATCAACTCCGATAAGTGTAACCATTCAGCAGATACGGGGCAATTGTTCGCCAAGGGGCATATCCACGATGCGGGTGGTCCCGAAAACCGTGGTCATGGCAAGCAGGCCCGGGTTATCAACAGTGACTTCGCCGATAATTACGGCGTTTCGTCCCAAGGGGTGAGCGCGCATGGCGTAAAGGACGTCCTGGGCGTTTTCCGGTGCGACTGCGGCCAGCAGCTTGCCCTCATTGGCAACATAAAGGGGGTCGATTCCCAGGATCTCGCAGGCGGCCTGCACCTCCGGTCGCACCGGGATCGTGGTTTCCACGATTTTTATTCCTGCCCCGGCAGTTTCCGCCCACTCGTTCAGGGATGCGGCCACGCCGCCCCGGGTCGGGTCGCGCATGGCTCGGATGCCGCCTTTTGCCGCCTTCAGCATCGTCTCGGTCAAACCATTTAAGGCGGCAGTGTCGCTCTCGATACGCGATTGGAAGGAGAGTCCCTGCCGGCAGGTCATGATGGCCATGCCATGATCGGCAATGGTTCCGGAGAGCAAGATTTTATCGCCGGGGCAAAGGTTCGCGGCGGAAAGATAGACGCCCTCAGGGACCATTCCCACGCCGGAGGTATTGATGAAGATCTTGTCGCAGGTGCCCCGGTTCACGACCTTGGTGTCGCCGGTCACCACCGTGATCCCGGCAGTCTTGCCGGCCCGGGCCATGGCATTCACGATCTCGTGGAGCCTCTCCATGGAAAAGCCCTCTTCAATCACAAAGGCCGCGCTCAGATACAGGGGACGGCCGCCGCTCATGGCCACATCGTTTACCGTACCGTTGACGGCAAGCTCGCCGATATTGCCGCCCGGAAAGAAAATCGGATCCACGACAAAGGTGTCGGTGGAAAATGCGATGCGGCCTGCGGACAGCTCAAGAACGGCCTGGTCCTCCAGGCGGTTGAGCACGGGATTAGCAAAATGGGGCAGGAATACCCTTCGAACAAGGTCTAGGGACATACGACCGCCGCTGCCGTGGGCCAGTTGTATGGTGGCGTGATCCATGATCGGGAGCGGACAGGTCGCCTTGGAAAAATCCACATTCATACTCGTTCCCTGCCAGTCCTTTGGGAGTGCAATACAAAAAAGTGACAAGCCGGCAATTTTCTTGAATGTCGAATGTCGAAC
>CAZDYX010000566.1:0-773 GCA_964509775.1 uncultured Desulfobulbia bacterium
TTTTGGCTATAGCCGGCGGATGTTCCATATTTGGTAGGGTCACTAGCCCACTGTGTCATTTCAGTGGGATTGTTAGGGTCAAAATTGGGAACGTACATTATTTGGTCGGTTTGATTGGAATTAATGATGCTATCAACCTGATTTTCAATCTGGGCAGTGGCGGAAATGGGTAAAATATTGACACCTAAAGAAAATCCACCAAATTTTGAAGCAAAAGTAGTCATGTATGGAGACTCAAAATTAACATTATTGCGGAAATTGCTTGCACTAGTCAATGAAGCACTTACTTCTTGAGAAAGAAAACCTGTCCAAACTGCTCCGGGAGTTTCTACCGTTACCGATCCGGAAGTATATCTAGCCTTACCGTCTGTTGTTATTTCAAATGGTCCCATAGTTTTTCCAAGAAAGTTTGTATCTGCCCTTGCTGTATTGGGAATATCCCCAGAAAAATCGGTAAAAATACCGGTATTATTGCCGGTAGAAAAGCCGACCGATATATGGGGGTTTGCCCGGACGAGGATGTTGACCAGATTGCCGAAAAGCCCCGAAAGCATAACCGCCAGGAAACCCAGTCCGCTCCCCCATTGCCGTAAGACTAGGTGGACAATGGATCCGCCGATGATGATATTCCCCGCCACATGAACCGGATTACTGTGTAGGGTTAAGGCGGTGATCAAACGCCACCATTCGCCATGTTTGATAAGCCGTTCCGTGGAAAGGGCGCCCCGCTCAAACCAAAAGGTGTCCGAATCCCAGGGTCCGGTTATAAAAAA
>CAZDYX010000566.1:783-1769 GCA_964509775.1 uncultured Desulfobulbia bacterium
GAGTTGCTCGCAACTGCCGGTAAGACCGGCACCGGCGGCCATATCCGGTTTTCTTCTTCGAATGCCTGGATCTCCTCGCGGGCCGCGTCAACCTCTTCGGTTCGGACAGAGATGGTCCAACCCTGGTCTTGCCGGGTAATCTGATGCGCTATGCCAAAGGCAGCCAGGACCAGCGACCAGACCTCAATCTGGTGCTGCTTGTCGGTAGAAGCGGCAATAGCATGGGAAGCAGGATCATCCAAAGACCACCTCGTCTCCGTCTTTCAGGCAGCGCACCTCGCAGCAACCCCCCAGTTTGCGAACCGCCTGCTTGCAGAGGTCTTCCTTGGTTATGAGCTGGACATCGTTGTGGAAGGGATCATGGTGGGAGATAAGCCATTGTCTTGCCCTGCCGCGCACCGCAAGTTCAGCAGCCGCAGAGACCGATGAATGGCCCCACCCCACTTTATGAGTGTATTCTTCATCCAGAAACTGGGCCTCGTGGATAATTGTGTCCGCATCCTGAACAAATGAAAGAATTTCCTTGTTTTTGTCAGGATCAAGGCCATGGGCAGGATTGTTGTCAATACAACGCAATTCGTTATCGGTGATATACACGACCGTATGATCTTTAAACCTGAACTTGAATCCTGCGGCTATACCAGGATGATTCATATAGGTCCAGGATACCTCGATGTGGCCCACGAAAAAACGTTGGTCAACCAGGTCGTTAACCAGCATATCTGCGGCCATGGACTCAAGCGGGGTCGAAAAATATTCAAGGTCCATAAGCCCATCCATCAACGAACGAAAGGATCTTGTCATTCCCGCAGGCCCCAGGATATTGATGACGTTTTCCCGGGTATAGGCCGGTACAAAAATCGGATGTTTTTTATCGTCAAAAATCAGGATGTCAATGGCCGGAGATTGGGAATGCCCGGTTGACTTAGTTAACATGGGTCTTAATCTCTGGTTCTTTGTCCATTATTGGAAGAAAAGAGATATGG
>CAZDYX010000567.1:0-1768 GCA_964509775.1 uncultured Desulfobulbia bacterium
CTGCCGCCACGGCAGAAGATGTAACATCTAAACACACTTATTTTCACATGATTTGCTTTACAGGAATACCCGGTAGTCACAACTAAATACCACGGCAATTTTTTTGGCGGTCTCCTTGCCGATAGGGCGTTTGCCGTGCTCCATTTCGGAGATGTGGTGCTGCGGAATGCCGGTGATTGCGGCGAGTTCCTTTTGTGTTAAGCCTTCCTTGTAGCGAGAGCCGCGCAGGACAGTCCCAGGGATATTGTCGGTGTATTTGGGGAAAGCCTCGCGCCAGGGGATGGATTCGGACAGGTCGATAACCCCTAACTCTTTCGCGGTTTCGCGCAGCTTGGCGATGGCGCTGGACGGTCCGCTGAATCTGGCTTCGATGGTTTGTTTAGTATGGCGCTTTTTCGTATGTTCCAGCATAGATAACCTCAACAAGTCTTGCCGTTCCTTCGTGTTCTTCCCAGACAGCCACGTAGGAAGGCCGCCCCTTTTTAAGATGGCAATGGTGGCGGCCTTCCGCAAGTTTACCGTAATTCGGCCAGTCGCCTCGGACCGGACCGGTTATTTCAATGTCGGCAAGAAGGCGAAGCAGTCTGGCGCGCACCGCTTCCGGAAGTTTTGTCGCCTGTTTTCTGGCGGTACGTGTAAGACGTACATCCCATCTCATAATTTCATAATATCCCATTTTTTGGGATATCGTCAATAGGCTTCTTGTTGTTTCCAGGTAAAGGCACCGGTTACCCGGCGCCCTCCGCGAGATTGTCCGGAAGGCCGAGACCGTGGCCCGCCTGCCGGGTGGACAAGGGGACGCATGCGGCGGTGCGCCGCCTCCAATCCTTCATGAATACAGTCTCACGCGGCGGCCGCCGCGTTGCTTGGTTCATGCAGCTCGATATCAGGAGTTTCTTCATAAGGATCGACCGGGCTCGGCTGCTTGCTGTCTGTGAAGGCCTGTCCTTGGCTAATCAGACCGACTGGCGTCTGCCTAATGTCAAGGAGCTGGAATCGATCACCGACGACAACCGGGAGAATCCGGCCATCGCCCCGATCTTTACCGGCGCCATTGCGTCCTATTATTGGTCGTCTACTACTTACGCGGACTATTCCGGCTTCGCGTGGTTCGTCAATTTCGGCAATGGCTACGTCGGCTACTACTATAAGGGCTACGGCAGCTATGCGCGGTGAGTTCGAGGCGGACAGTGAGTCGGTTATTTGGCGCTTTGGTTATTTGATTTTTTTTCTGTGCCGTGCAGGGACGTTCCAACCCCCATGCCCTGCGGGCACAACGAACAATGAAATTCCCACCGCTGCCCCTCCCCCGCATGCGAGGGGAGGGGCAGCGGGGAGGTGCGGTTGTCGCAACCACCCCTTCCCCCTTCAAGGGGGAAGGTCGGGATGGGGGTTCTTTCATATAAACAATCTCGGGCCGGTACGGCATCTCCAGGACATCCGGCATGTGAGCCGTGGCTCAGGTGTAGAGGATGGCGACATCCATTTTATTGCGGACGATATCGAGTACCGAGGCCACCAGAACCACAAGGGAAAACAGATAGTTCGTTCCCGGCCGACTATACCAATCTTCGCCCTGTGTGCACCGTTTGGTGTTGCAGCCGGCAGGATGCGGTAAAACGTAATTCTTGAATTCCGCGAGGTTTTTGCTTATAGTCTCCCCATGGACGATACCGGCCGGAAAGACGACGCCATTAATATGGCCCATGACGCCTTTGTCAAGCGGGTCCTGGGCAAGCCTGAGCACGCGCGGGATTTCTTGCGCCTT
>CAZDYX010000568.1:0-1767 GCA_964509775.1 uncultured Desulfobulbia bacterium
CGACATTCGACATTCAAGAAAATTGCTGGCTTGTCACTTTTTTGTATTGCACCCTTCCGTCCCTTTCCTTCTCCTTGACCGTTTCTTCAGTGTTCAGCCGTCCCTTTTTTACCTTCATCCATCATCAACTTATAGGTTATACTATCCACCAGGGCCTGCCAGCTCGCTTCCAGGATGTCGTGGGAGACCCCCACCGTTCCCCACTGATGTTCGTGGTCGGCCGATTCAATAAGGACTCGAACCTTGGAGCCGGTTCCAAAGGTGCCCGGAAGTACCCGGACCTTGTAGTCATCGAGGCGCATCTCGGCCAATCGGGGATAAAATCTCGTCAAGGCCTTGCGTAGGGCATTATCAAGGGCGTTCACCGGCCCATCCCCCAAAGAGGCGGTATGAACCATTTCCCCACCCACCTTGATGCGAATGGTGGCCTCGGCCTGGGGAGGGGCGGTCACGTCTGTCTTCTGGTCAATCACCCGGAAACTCTGCAATTCAAAATAACGACGTTGCGTGCCCATGGCCCTGCGCATCAGAAGCTCAAAAGAGGCCTCGGCCCCCTCATATTGGAACCCTTCCTTTTCAAGTTCCTTTAACTCCGTAAGGATCGTTACCACGGTCGGATCCCTGCTGTCAAGGTCCAGGCCGAATTGTTTTGCCTTATAAAGGACATTGCTTTTTCCTGCCAATTCAGAGATCAAAATACGGCGCACATTCCCCACTTTTTCCGGTTCGATATGCTCATAGGTTATGGGATTACGCTGCACCGCGCTCACATGGATTCCACCCTTATGGGCAAAGGCGGCGCTACCCACATAGGGCTGATATTTGTTGTGGGGAATATTGGCCAATTCATTGACAAAGCGGGAGGCCTCGCTCAATCGTGCCAGATGTCTCGCCGCCTCGAATGAGTACCCCATTTTGAGGGCCAGGGCCGGAAAAATGGAGGTAAGATTGGCGTTTCCACATCGTTCGCCAAAGCCGTTTATGGTCCCCTGAATATGGGTGGCACCGGCGTGTACGGCGAGTATGGTGTTGGCCACCGCGGTTTCGGTATCGTTGTGGGCATGGATCCCCAGGGTGATACCATCCCTCAAATGGTTACGGACCTCTGTCACAATGGCGGAAACTTCATGAGGAAGGGTTCCGCCGTTCGTATCGCAAAGTACCAGACAGTCAGCGCCTCCTGCTATGGCTCGATCCAGGGTGGACAGGGCATATTCGGGATTGTGTTTGAATCCGTCGAAAAAATGTTCGGCATCGTAGAACAGATATTCTACCTGGGGCCGTAAGAATTTTAGCGACTCCTCGATGATGAGCAGATTGTCGGGCAAGGTTATCCGTAAGGCATCCTTGACGTGCACGTCCCAGGTCTTTCCAAAAATGGTAATCCCCGGGGTCTTGGCCGCGATCAGGGCAAGCAGGTTGGCATCCTTCTCAGCCGGGTTCCGGAAATTCCTGGTACTCCCGAAGGCCGTTATCTTCGCATGGTGGAGATCATAGTTCCTGATCTCCTCAAAGAACTGCACATCCTTGGGATTGGCCCCCGGCCATCCTCCTTCGATAAAATCAATACCCAATTCGTCCAGCTTAAGGCTGATGCGAACCTTGTCTTCCATCGAAAGATTGAAATTCTCTGCCTGGGTGCCATCTCTCAAGGTAGTATCATAGGTAACGAGCTGTTTAACCATAACCAATGTCCTCACGAAGCTAATTTTTGGCCTTGATCATCGTTTGGCCCACTCGTAGGTCGGGTTAGCGCAGCGTAACCCG
>CAZDYX010000569.1:0-1765 GCA_964509775.1 uncultured Desulfobulbia bacterium
TTCGCGATACAGCTCGGTTTCAAGCGTCTTCTCCCCAAAATCCGTTACAATGAGAATCATTTCTTGCGGCCATAATACTCGTCATAATAATAGCCATATTTTTTTCCGGTTTCGGAAAATTCCGCGGCATTAAAGACAATTCCCAGAATCTTATCTTTGCCGACCGTATCCACCGCCTTCTGGATCAACTCCCGGTTGGAAAATCCATATCTGACCACCAGGATCACCCGGTCAACATATTTAGCGAGCACCGCGGTTTCCGCAGCGAGATTTATCGGCGGACTGTCAAGAATGATGTAGCGGTCTTCATAACGTTTGGTCACTTCAGCAAACATGGCGGCCGTCTTCTTGGTATCGAGGAGCTCGGCGGGATTGATGGGAAGTGGGCCGGCAGGCAGGATGGAGAGCTTGGCAAGTCCGGTCCGGACCAGGAGGCGGCCGATCTCAATATTGTCCCGGAGATGGTCGGAAAGCCCGGTGGTATTTGCGATCCCGAACAACATACCGAGTCCTGACCTGCGAAGATCGGCATCAATGATCAGGACATGGCTTTCAATGCTCTGCGCCAGGGTTATGGCGAGATTGGCGGTTAAAAAGGTCTTTCCCTCGCCCGGCAAGGCACTGGTAATAAGAATGGATCTTGGAGGTTTACCGTTTTCCGGGTGAAGAATCTTGGTGCGCAACACCCGCAGTTTCTCAGCGATTTCATCCGCTGCATTGTGGGCGGCCACGAGCATTTCATGCCACACGAGTCTGCCGTCTTCTCCCGGCCGGACAATAGTTTTATTGACCAAAGGAGGGCTGTCTTCAGGATGAGAAACTGGCGAAACAGCCGCATCCTGTTGCTGGGAACCGACAGTAACCCCGCCCGCCTTTTTTAAGGCGCTTGCAATTTTACCCACCGCTATTTCTCCTCGACTATGGCCAAAGGGCCTTTATTGAACGAGTGATCCGTTCAAGGGTTACTGCGGCCCATGAGGGCCTTTGGATGATCAGCCAGGCAGAAACGGATATAATGCCCAGAATAAACAAGCGGATTATCATTTCCCGGGATAAGGATTGAAATAACCACGAAAATCGGCCCGGTTCGCGGTCGACATCCTCCCCTTCGGTCCCCGGCAACTGCAGTTCCCGGATGCACTCCTTGATGATTTCCGGCTCGATCCGTCGTTTTTCCGCCACAAAACCGCTTATCAGCGCTTGATCACACAAACTGTTAATGAGCCTGGGCAGACCGCCACTCGCCTTATAGATAAGTTTGACGGCCGCATCGGAAAAGAGATCAAGACGCCCGCTGCCCGCCTTCAGGAGCCGGAATTTAATATACTCAAAGGTTTCGTCCGGAGAAAATCGTTTCAGTTGAAAACGTATGCTTATCCTTTGCCGTAAAGGTAAAAGGGTGTCATGGGAAAGGATTTTATTTAGTTCCGGCTGACCGACGAGAAAAATAGAGAGCAACCCGTAATTGCCCGTCCCCTGGTTGGAGAGCAATCTCACCTCGTCAAATAATGCCGGCGGCAATGCATGTGCCTCGTCAATAATCAAAAGGACCTTTTTCTTTTCTTCCTTACCGCGTTGTAATAACTCGGTTAAGGCAAACAAAAAATGGGACTTGTTGCCGGAAAATTCAGGAAGACCGAACCCATGGGCAAGATAGCAATAAAACTCCTGCAGGGTGAGGATAGGATTGGATATGACACAGACCAGCACCTGTTCATGAACGGATTTGAGCAAGGCCTCCAGCATGGTGGTCTTGCCGGTTCCT
>CAZDYX010000570.1:0-524 GCA_964509775.1 uncultured Desulfobulbia bacterium
ATGGGTTGCCGCACCATGGTGGCGGTCATCAATGCGGACAGCAGCGGCGCCATGTATTGTAACCCTGCCATCGGCGGCCTGGCCAAGGGCCATCTGGTAAAGGAGATAGACGCCCTAGGCGGGGAGATGGCCAGGAACATCGACGCCACGGCCATCCAGTTCAGGCGGCTCAACACGAGCAAGGGCCCCGCGGTCAGGTCCTCCCGGGCCCAGGCCGACCGGCTCCGCTACCGGCTGCGGATGAAATCAGTGCTGGAACGACAAGTTAACCTTGAGATCAGACAGACCGTTATCGACCGACTGCTGGTTAGCGAGGGACGCATCATTGGCGTGGTCACCTCCCTTGACGAAATAATCCCGGCCCGGGCCGTGGTCATCGCCACCGGCACCTTTTTAAACGGTCTCATTCACATCGGCCTCAAACAGTTCCCGGCCGGCCGCATGGGCGACCCGCCATCCACATCGCTTTCAACCTGCCTGCGCGGGCTGGGATTTCGTATGGGCCGGCTCAAGACCGGCACCAC
>CAZDYX010000570.1:534-1743 GCA_964509775.1 uncultured Desulfobulbia bacterium
TGTTATATAACCTATACGGATTCTAATACCCATGAGATCATCCGGCAGGGGCTCGACCGCTCCCCTCTCTTTACCGGGATCATCGAGGGCGTGGGAGCGCGCTATTGCCCATCCATCGAGGACAAGGTGTTCCGTTTCCCGGACAAGGTGCGGCACCAGATCTTCCTGGAGCCGGAAGGGATCGATACCGTGGAGGTCTATCCGAACGGCCTGGCCACGAGCCTTCCCCTGGATGTCCAGACCGCCATGCTGCGGAGCATCAGGGGCCTTGAATCAGTGCACATCATCCGGCCGGGCTATGCCATTGAATATGATTATGTGGACCCCCTGGAACTAAATCCCTCCCTGGAGACCAAACGCATCCAGGGGCTTTTCCTGGCCGGCCAGATCAACGGCACCTCGGGTTATGAAGAGGCGGCGGCCCAAGGCCTGATCGCCGGTATCAACGCGGTGAAATATGCACGGGGCGAGGAACCCCTGGTCCTTGACCGGTCCCAGGCCTATATCGGGGTATTAATTGACGATCTCGTCACCCGGGGGACAAAGGAGCCTTACCGACTTTTCACCTCCCGGGCCGAGTACCGGCTCCTGCTCCGGGAGGACAACGCCGATCTTAGGCTCATGGACATCGGCCACCGACTGGGTCTCCTTGATCCCGCCGTCTATGCGACCTTTATCCGGAAGCGCTCGACCATTGATAATACCCTGGCCATGCTGCGGTCGATTACTCTCACCCCCACCGCGGAAACCAACCAAAGATTATCGGTCCTCGGCAGCACCCCCCTGAAACAGCCCGTTACCCTGGGTGATCTTTTAAGAAGGCCGGAGATCAAGTTTGCCGATCTTTATCGGTTTGCAGATGTTAATCAGAAAATCCCGGAAGGGGTACAACTGGAGGTGGAGCTTGCGATCAAGTATGAGGGTTATATCAGCAGGCAGCATGAACAGGTGGAACGTTTCCAACGGCTTGAGTCCGTGGTCCTGCCCCAGGATCTTGTTTATGAAGGCATGCCCGGCCTCTCCAGGGAGGTGGTGGAAAAATTGACGAGGATCAAACCGCGTTCCCTGGGGCAGGCATTTCGCATCTCCGGGATCACGCCGGCCGCGCTTTCCGTCCTCCAGGTGCACCTCAAAAGGGGCGGTTACCTGTAACCTTTTTTGGCTCATCGCGGATTAGTGGGAAACCACCTTGAGATACGTCCAACTTTT
>CAZDYX010000571.1:0-1734 GCA_964509775.1 uncultured Desulfobulbia bacterium
ACTCACGGAACAACGTTTCAATATCATCCTAACGGATCTTACCGGAAGCAGGACGAGATTTTATGGACGTCCCCCTTCCTTCCCCGGCTGGATGGTGATGGTCAACCCCATGCCGTGCAGGATGTTGAAGAGGCTGGTGAGTTCAGGGTTGCCTCGCTTGGAAAGCATCTGGTACAGGCTTTCACGTTTCACACACGCCCTTTCAGCGATTGCCGTCATGCCGCCGTTTGCCTGTGCTACTTCACGCAGGGCCAGCAACATGGCCGACTTGTCCCCTTCCTCCAGGACAGCATTCAGATATGCCGCGGCATTTTCGGGAGTTTTCAGCCACTCATGCAGGTCGCGCTCGTAATCGGTCATCCGTTTCATTTTTTTCGCTCCTGGTGTTTATGCCAGAACCTCTTTGCCGTCTCGATGTCCCGCTGCTGTGTTCGCTTGTCGCCACCGCACGAAGCAGCAAAACAGTTTCTCCATCAAGGGCATAATAGACCCTATATCCGGGGCCGTGGTCTATCTTCAGTTCAATTACGCCATCTCCAACAAAACGTACCGAACCAAAGTTGCCTGCCCTAACCCTTGTCAGCCGGGCGCGGATGCGTACCGTTGCAACTTGGTCCTGCAACGACAGCAGCCATTCCCTGAAGGGTTTATTCCCCTGATCGTCAGTGAAATATTCAATCCGGTATCGCTCTGTCTGCATGTCAATAGTGTAAGTTATAATTTACATAGGGTCAATAAAAAAACTGAAGTTTCCCCATTAGATTTGTGTGCCAACACTGCTCATATGTTGTATGTTACTGAATCAATGTACGTTTTTTAGCGTGTAGAACTCTTGCGTTAAGGGGTAATTAAATGGGGTTTTGTTACTTGCAAGGCAAACACCGCTAAAAATATACCAACACTTGTCACTACTGTACACTCTGACAATCCAAAATATTTGAAAAAATGGGAAACTTCAGTAAAAAAAGACGGACTTCTGGGGCATCGTATATCTTAAGTAACTTCCAGTTACGTACTGATATAAGGAAGCCGATAGGTTTCCCAGGTTATTTCCTGGTAACTACTCAGGATTCGGAATGTTGGCGCGGTCCTTCTAGCCAAAGGTTGGAGATATCAATCTCAATTTCCTGAAACGGCTCGGCTCTAACCTTGTCATCCTCGGCAAACACCCCGATGATCATCCAATTGCCGGATTCAAGCTTGAAGACTTCGAGCATCATCTGAACCGGATCAACAAGCCAGACGTGCTTTATTTCGTGTTGCGCGTAAATCCTCATCTTTTTTATCCGGTCAGTGCGGACACTATTGGGCGAAAGAATCTCGCATACCCAATCCGGGGTCACCGAGATCCAGTTATGGTCTTCTAATTTCGGGAAACGCTCTCTTTTCCAGCCGGCTAAATCAGGAACAAGGATATTTTCCACAAAGGAAATTTCAGGTTCAATAAGAATTATCCATCCGCCTGGCCCTCCTCGCCCCAAGTGATATGGTGGTCCTATTTCGCTTCCAAGGGGCGACGTCGCATACACATGTTTCCTTGATGGCCTTGGGGTTGCGATTAACTCCCCATTAATAATTTCTCCGGTCATGTTTTCGGGGACTTGGTAAAGATCGTCATAGGTCGCTTTTTTTCTGGCTGTTTCTGACATTTAATTTTTCCTCCAAGGCGGGCTTTGCCTGCAACTCAAGATAGTCTGAGCTATTACCCTGAAATCTCCACAGCCGTCATTCCGG
>CAZDYX010000572.1:0-1728 GCA_964509775.1 uncultured Desulfobulbia bacterium
GCACGTGATCAACTTTACTCACTAAAATGTTAGAAAATTTGTGCTTGGGTACTTAGGAAGATGTATTTAAAAATATAGAAGAAAAAATAAATTAAAAATGCTGTATCCGACCTTTATCACTCCCCCCATCGTGGTCGCTTTATCCCGGAGTTACAAAATCAAGGAATTTTAATATATCGAGAACTCGTCATTGCTCCCTGGAGAGTCATGTACAGAGTTTCAGAAAATAATGTTTTGGTTTTGTCAGTTCTCGACTCTCGGCAAAACGTCGAAGACCTCTTACTGAAAAGATTAATAAATTTAGAAAGATAAATGGCCAACAATATCATTCACCAGGAGGAAAATCCTAGACATCCGTCGCTTCAGTTCAAGAAAGTTGGAGGCTTTTGGTCTGTTCGAGTCGGTTTATTTCATCGGGCCTTGGCGAATGGCCATAACCGGGCGGAGGTTTTCCTCCCCCGATACTCACACCGCCTGGTCAAGGGCTGCGCCCAAAATGGCAAGGCCCTCGTCCGCCTCCGCCCTGGTAATGGTAAGGGCGGGAAAGAGTCTAATGATGTTTCCCTGGATCACATTGACAAAAAGGCCGTTTGCAAGGCACAGATTATTCACTGTCTGGGCCTTTTCCTGGTCGCATAACTCCATCGCCAGCAACAACCCCTTGCCCCGCACCGAGGTAATCACCTGGGGATATTGCCTTTGCCAGCCGAGCAGTCGGGAAAGGATATAATCCCCCATTGCCAGTACATTTTTTTCCACCTTGTTATCACGCAAGAATTTAATGACCGCATGGGCAACCGCGCATCCCAAGGGATTGCCGCAATAGGTGCCGCCATGATCTCCTTTCTCGATCTTTCCTGCCACCTCTTCGGAAACGGCAAAGGCCCCGAAGGGAAAACCGCCGGCAATGCCTTTGGCCATGGTGAGGAAATCGACCTTGATGTTCAACCCGTTAATGGCAAACATAGGACCGGTGCGGCAAAAACCGGTCTGGATCTCATCGATGATGAGATAGGTACGGTTTCGGACGCACATCCTGGAGACCTCCTCAAGATACCTGGCTTCCGGGATATTCACGCCGCCTTCGCCCTGGATTGGTTCCAGGAGCACCGCGGCCACCTTGCCATCGAGTATCCGCGCCAGGGCCGCGGCATCGTTGTAGGGAACAAACCGGCAGTTGGGCATGAGGGGATTAAACTTTTCCCGGTGTTTGGCCTGGCCCGTGGCTGAGGCAGTGCTGATGGTCCGGCCGTGAAAGCTCTGGTGGGCCGCGATGATGTCAAGCCGTCCTGAAACCTTGCGAGCCAGTTTGATCACCGCATCATTGGCCTCTGCCCCGCTGTTTGCAAAGAATACCCGACTGAGATTTACTGGCAGTATTTCTGCTAGCAGGGCGAGAAGTCCGGCCCTGGCCGGCGAGTACGTCAGCCCGGAGCTGGGGTTCTGCATGATCTTACGGCCTTGTTGGATCAGGGCGCTAATGATCACCGGATGGCAATGGCCGATGGAGGTCACGCCCCATCCGGCAGTAAAATCAAGGTATTTCCTGCCCTTTTCATCCCATACATAAACGCCATCACCACGTTCGACAGCAACCGGGATCTTGGTAAAAAAAGGTATGGCGTATTTTTCTTCAATAGCAATAGTGTCCATAGTATATTTCGGATCCTCATCCAAGGCGGGCTATGCCCGCAACCCAAGTTGTCTTGTTCCACTGCAAAACGAATG
>CAZDYX010000573.1:0-1724 GCA_964509775.1 uncultured Desulfobulbia bacterium
ATTACGGCGTGATTTGTCAAGAAAATAGTATCAAGTCAAATGAAAAATGCTATAGGAGTGTCCGATAACCATATTTTATCTTTTGTAAAGTCGGTTATAGCCAAACGGGTTCCCAGAACAGCCAGACGAGCTTCAGGCATCAGTCTTTTCTTATCCTCACGGACAATTTCCTCGATAGGATTTTCAAGTTGCGGCCAATATGCTTTGATCATTGAATATGTAAGCTCATCACCATCCAGTTTCGTTCCGCCTCGATTGAGACGCTGGAAGAGGTGTTCTACATTCGAGATGTCGGCGCTTTTCCCGGATGTTCCATCTTCCTGCGCGGAGGCTTTCTCTAAAGCATCGGATGGCACCTCCAACGCTATGATCCGCATATTTTTTACACGGCCTAGTGCCACTGCAATGCCCATCAAACCCGAAGGTTTATCTTCCATCTCAACAATTTTATTCGCCCACCTCAAATTGATATATTTCCGGCACCGATTTTTGATTTTTTCCCACAGTTCGTCATCGCTAACATCAGGAGTATCCGTAGCTGCCAGTAGCCATGAGAGAGGAACAGGTGCGGTGGCGGTCTCCTATATGTGTGCCAACGGCCAACTTTCTTTAAGCGGTGGGCGTATAGGTTTCTCCTTGATGACCTTGAATGGGTCGTCTCGATCACGCCAGCCATATTCTTGTAGAGCCTTGCGAATGGCCGCAGCGCCGAGTCTTCCTGCATCATCGTTCTGCTGATAACCCCATGGGTGGGCGGTAGTGGTCATATGCACCCAGTAACTGCGCGTGCTCCAGGCTTTGGGCTTTCCCGCCAAATCAAGCCAAAGCACTTGGCAAGGGGTATCACGGGTAAATGGGTCGATGAATCCCAGCGAGATTGCGTTGCAGCGTTGCTGACCGTCGAGGAGGTGATGAGTAGTAGGTTCAAAAAGTGGCACACCTTCTTCTTTATCAGGGATCTCTTTATTACCCTGAATGTGCCCAAGATGTTTGCAAACCACAAGAGCACCGATAGGGAAACCTCGCAGAAGCGAATCCCAAAGAAGTTCCACTTGGTTAGGCTCCCATACCGCTCCTCGTTGAAAAGAGGGTACCCGGACGACAGGAGGGGAGTTGTGAGGATGGAGTCGGCTGTCTTGCCAAGATGCAATTTTTCGCAGTGAAAGCGAATGAGGTTCAAATATGTTCGTCATGCTTATCTCCTTTTTCACCAACATAAGTCCTTTGTTGTTGCAATATGATTCAAGTATATGTGGCGCCGCAGTCCTTCATTCATTATAGCGATTTCTGGCAATAGGAGGGTCCAATCCTTGGCGATTTATAAAAGTAGTGTGCCCGAAAATGACACTCCTCCATGGCAGAATGACCTTGAACAACTTTTTTCTTCGGTTAGCTGATAGGACGTTACCAACATGGTTGTTTGGCTCATCTCTTATCCTTTCGACAGGTTGACCCTATGGCACTCCTTTCATCTCATGCCTGTTATACCCATTCACGGCCTGCCTCAACACCCCTGCAAGCTCTTCCCGCAACTCCTCGGGTTCAAGAACAATAATCCCCACCCCCTGCGAGAGAATCCACCAGCGAAGCTGCCATGTATCTACCAGTGTAGCAGTAAGCCGAAACTCCTGTCCAATTTTTTCCAGTTTCTGATCCATGGCCAGCGGCGTCTCATCAAGGATGGCGGCCAGCCAGTCCGATACCCGCGCCACGAGCTGAATGGT
>CAZDYX010000574.1:0-1720 GCA_964509775.1 uncultured Desulfobulbia bacterium
CTTCAGGAAAAACGAAGGTCAGGACTACCGAAAAAGGGGGACGGAAGGGAAGAGGGATGGGTCGGTATGAGGGATGACCCGGGCCCCGGAGAAACGGAGCATGAATTCCTGGCTCACATTGAGTTCAAGATAGGTGATTTTATTCACCACCTCGGCCAAACGTTTGCGCGCCGAGTGGTCCAGCAGGATTTTTTTTGCCCCGGCAAGGGAGCTGTTTCCCACCGGAACATAGATGTCAAGGGGAAGATCCGGCAGCATGCCGAGGATGATCGCCTGTCGGGGCAAGATATGGCGGCCAAAGGCGCCGGCCACGTAAATGGTGCGCAACTCCGGAAAAGTAATCCCCACCTGGCCGATGACCGTGGTCAGGATGGCATACATGGCCGCCTTGGAGCGCATGACCGCGTCTATATCCACCTGGGTTATGGTTATAGGTTTATTGGTGCTGGTTTCGGTGCCGGAGGCCACCATATAGGAAAGACCGCCTGGACCGTGAAGAACACGTCCGCCTCCCGTCTCCGGTATCAACCTGCCCCGGAAGTCGATGATCCGGGAAAGATAAAGACAGGCCACCAGATCGATGATCCCTGATCCGCAGAGGCCTTGGGGCGGTAAATCGCCAATGGTGGAATAGCTAAGTTCGTTGTTCTCCGGATCAAGAAAGACCCGCTCTATCGCACCAGGTCCGGCGCGCATGCCCATTTTTGCCACTCCGCCTTCAAGGGCCGGACCGGCAGCGCCCGCGCAGGCGATCAGCCAGTCGGCATTGCCCACCACCACCTCGGCGTTGGTGCCGACGTCAACGAGCATTGCCGGTTCGGTTTCCTCATCAAGGCCGGTGGCAATGATCCCGGCAATGAGATCACCGCCGAAATAACTGCCGACCCCCGGCATGACCCATATCAATGCCATGGGCTCGATGGCAATATCAAGGTCCTTTGCCCGCACCAGATCCGGTGTGTTTACCATCGGGATATAGGGCTCCCGGCAGAGATGATGAGGGGAAAGCCCCAAGAGGAAATGGGTCATGGCGGTATTGCCGGCAACGCACAGGGCCCATATCTCCTCGTTGTCGATTCCGGCCTGCCGCGTCAGCTCCTGGATAAGAGCGTTGATGCCGGTAATGAGTGTTTCATGGAGTAAAATCAGCCCCTCCTCCTTTTCCGCCCGATGGATCCTGGTCAGGATATCGTCTCCATAGTCCACCTGGGGGTTAAGCCGTTGGGTCTTGGCAATGGTATTCCCGGTCATCATGTCGAGCAAAACGGCCTCCAGATGGGTGGTTCCAAGATCGAGGGCAATGGCCGGAAGTATTGGCGGCCGTTCGCCAAGGAATGCCAGGATCTCCGGCCCCTGGGGAAGATCGGCCACCACAGCATAACCTTTGAATCCCTCGGCCCTGAAGGCTGCGGCCACCGGCACAAGCCGCGACCAGGAAACAACAGGCAACCGGCCGTTTAGTTGGGGCAGGAGGGCCTTTTTCAGCCGGTCAAGGTCAGCAACGTTGTCCGTAAGGCTCGGTGTTCTTGCCTGGACATAATGGATGGTTATGAACGGAGTTATTACCGGGGTCTGTTCTTGGGGTGCCATCTTTAGTGTCAAGGGAAGCTTACCGTGAAAATAGAATTCAGGAGTCAGAATTCAGAATTCGTCCTGAACATGCCCATCTTGTCTTTACTTCTGTATTCTGACTCCTGACTCCTGAATTCTATTTCATGAT
>CAZDYX010000575.1:0-1234 GCA_964509775.1 uncultured Desulfobulbia bacterium
CGAGGTCCTTGGTCACCTCCCGCTCCAACCGGTCGAGGCGGTCCACGACGGGTCTCAGCATGGTGCGCCGGTCCCAGACGATAAAGCCGAACAGGGCGATGTTCAGGGACAGAATCGCGCCAAAGAGCGCCAACATGGTATTTTGCAGACCGTCTATACGACGGTTGACGTCTTCGAAGCGTTTGTCGACTTGTTCGAAGCGTTTGTCGATGGAGCGGTTCAGGTCATCGAGTCGCTTGTCGTGATTGGCCTGTCCGGCCTTGAGATCGGAAAGAAACTCGATGATCTCCCGATCCGATATCCGCGGCGCCACCTCCACTGCGTAGGAGGCCATTGGAGATACAAACAGCATTATGGCCAGGAGGAACAATGTCGTTTTCACCATGCTCTTTTTTTATCAATTGACCGTCATGTTGTCAAGCCGAATTCACTGCAGGGGAATAGACGGATGGTTTATATACCTTTACGATTAGTACGTTTGTCTGGTAATATAGCCACTTTCCGCGAAAGCGGACAACATTACGGTTTTCAGGAAGGGGAATCAAGTGGGCCTGGCTTGATATTATCATATTGATATCATTGGATTAATAGGTTGTTGATTGTGGTGGTTTTTTTTGCATCTTCCATGGCAATTTCCGGAAAACCGGAAATTGCCATGGAAGATGCAAGGGGTGAGCATGGTTGACAAGCTAACTATTTGATATGATGATGGTCTCGTAAAAAGTCGAAATTCCTGGTTTTTCGTCATTCCGGAGAAAGCTGGAATCAAGTAATCGTAGGTCGGGTTAGGCCGTTTTTTGGCCGTAACCCGACAAGGCCACTGATTAGGCTCTTGCTTAAGTCCCTTTTTTATTTCCTGATGATTTCATCCCCCACGCCAGCCCCCTTCAGCATTTTCATATACCTCCTCTGGATATTCGACATAAGCTTTTCTGGCAGCGCGCATCCCTCTGGGTTTTGGAAAAGGGGTGCTCATTCGATGGACATAACGAGACGCTTGCCGATAGCGGCGGCGGCAAGCTCGATTTGTTCCACTCGCGAGGAGTGACCAAGGTCAAGAAGACGTTCAACCTGTGGCAAGTGCCAGTTCATCCGACGGGCAAGTTCGGTTTTGCGGATGCGCTGCTCGCGCATTGTCTGATAGATGCCCAGTTTCGCGCATTCAATGGCGCCAGGGGTGACAACCTGTCGGCCTTTCGGGTCGCTTGGCCTTGGCAGGTCCTGCTTCTCGTCA
>CAZDYX010000575.1:1244-1718 GCA_964509775.1 uncultured Desulfobulbia bacterium
AGCCTCGGGAACGTCCGGGAAAGTGACGAGAATGGTACCGTTGTCGTCCAGCTTCATTTCTACAGGATAGACAAAATTCATGGCTTACCACCTTTGATTCCGAGTTGTTTCTTGATGCCTTCCACAAGCTCTTTGCCGAGTTCACGCTTGCCGTGCATGGGAAGGATCGACCTCTTGCCGTTCAGGAAAACTTTCAAGTGCCCACCTTTTCCAGGCTTGAATGTGGCCCCGTGTTTTTCAAGCCAGCGCTTAAACTCGTTGCTATTCATGGATAAAACATAACAAAAGTGTTCTGTTAAATCAAGCCGAGAGGGGAAATAAAAAAATCAAAACAAATTACTATTGCAGAGATCGAAGTCAGGAAGGCCGGAACAATCAAGGGGGTACATCGAAGCGATCCCCCCGGCCTAAAAAAATTGCAAGCTGTGCGGGTAGCCCCAAAGGGGCATGACATACCAGCCCAGGGCAACGCCC
>CAZDYX010000576.1:0-1703 GCA_964509775.1 uncultured Desulfobulbia bacterium
GCAAGTTAAAATGCTCTGAACTTAGCGTAATTTCGAATTTTTCTTCTTTACCTATCCACCTTAACGCCTACAGACTATCAACCTGCTACTATCAGAGAAGATTTTCACGGATAAACCGTACCGCATTCCGAAACAGGATGAGTCCCTGCCCCTCCTCCGGCAACTTCTCGCGGGTCCAGCGGGGATGGTTGGTCCGATGTAAAAAGGCCTCGGGGTGAGGCATGAGACCAAACAACCGGCCCGTGGGGTCACAGAGACCGGCAACAGCATCCCTTGAACCGTTTGGGTTAAGGGGATAATCCATGGTGGGATGCCCATTCGTTGGGTCCGCATAACGGAGCATCACGAGATTTTCATCCCTGATCCGGCTTAAGGTCGCCTCATCCCGGGTAACGAATTTTCCCTCACCATGGCGGACCGGAAGGTATAATTGGGTTAAACCGGTGGTAAATACACAGGGGGACCTCGGGTTCACCGCCAGTGTGACCCAGCGGTCCTCAAACCGGCCCGAATCATTATAGGTGAGACTTACCATGCGACTTTCATAATTGGCTTCGAAACCGGGAAGTAACCCCATCTTGACCATGAGTTGAAAACCATTGCACACCCCCAGAATCAATTTCCCCTCCCGGATGAATTTCAGCAGTTGATCCAGGATCCTTTCCGAACTGCCCTTGATCTTTGCATATTTCAGCCGGTGGGCGCCGGCCTGTCCGGCTCCCAGGTCATCACCGTCCAGAAATCCGCCGGGGAGATTCAAGAAATGGTAATCATCCAGCCGGGTTTCGCCGGCCAAAAGCTCACTTATGTGGACAATATCCACCTGATCGGCACCTGCAAGTTTACAGGCATGGGCCATCTCCATCTCACAATTGGTGCCGTAACCCGTAATAACGATCGCCTTTACGTTTTTTATCATGTCTCTCTATCCCATCCGGATTTCCCGTTCAAGCTGCCGGAAGAATAATTCCATAAAAGAATGCCGTTCCCCGGCTATCATCCTTCCCGATGGGGTGAGCATGCAGTCCCTGACCATGCGCAACTTCACCATAAATTCCCGATAGGCGGTATCTTCCAGCGAATAAGGAACGGTCTTATGGATGTCCTTATCGCTGTTATGAAGCCTTGCCCCCACCTGGCCGGCAAAGAGAAATGCCCGACCGATCCCCACTGCGCCGATGGAATCGAGTTTGTCCGCATCAAAAAGAATCATGGCCTCAAGACTTGCCGGCGGGTTTCCTCTCCGGAACCGGTGGGTTGCGATGCAATGGCAAATGGCGTCGATCAGTGCCCGGTCAAGGCAAAGTTCCTGCAAAATCTTTTCGGCCATTGCCGCGCCTTCCTGGGCGTGGCAGATCCGGCCCTGACTTGCGGTTTCCATCGGCCGGCCGATATCATGGAGCAGGGCCGCCGCATCCAGGACATCCAGCCGGGCCATCATCTGCCGGCCGATCCAGCCGGCTGTCCGGCGTACCCGCTCCACATGGTCCTGGGCGTGGCACCCGTCTTCGTTTCCATAATACGAGGCAGAGATCTCTTGGAGCCGGACCGTGATGTCAAGGGCAATTGGTTTTTCCTGATCGACTGATGGAAGATGACTTACGTCTAGCATGGTGCAATACAAAAAAGTGATAAGCCAGTAATTTTTTTGAATGTCGAATGTCGAACAGGGAATATCGAATGTCGAAGGAAGGTGGAAAATT
>CAZDYX010000577.1:0-1695 GCA_964509775.1 uncultured Desulfobulbia bacterium
CACTGGTGCGAAGTGGCAATTCCCTTAACGATCTAAAAAGTGTCCGGTAGTGAAAGTGCAGTGATTACCTGTTTTAACTAATTCAATAATTTCAACATGTTACACTCCAGACAAACTGAAAGTCCGACAGACTCCTAGCCTCCGGCGGCAGTGTGTGACGCCTAACGTATTGCTCACCGGGCGCGGCTTTTTGCGCTCCGGTGCAGCAAATTGTTAGGCAATTTATCGGTGCTATCTTGTGGCAACCAAGTTCTCTGGAGTCAGATGAGCCACAGGGATCATCTCGATTCTTTCAGGTTTTCGTTTTCCCGTAGCGAATTCGTGGACGGCATGAAGGATATCGGCGGTGTAATAGCGATTTCCGCATACGTCACAGACACCAATAATGACACTTTCTAAGATCACAAAAGCATTCTTATGCTTAAATGCCTCACGTTCCACGGCCCTTGATCGGACGGTTCCTTCGCAGTACTCACATTTATATCCGTACATAGTTGCTAATCCTCAAATTTGGTAATCTTATAAACGGTGATAATCAAATAACGTTCAGTGCTGGTAAAACGACCAACGACTCCAACTGGAGTTATCCCATCCACACCAACGCCTTCCACTACGAATCTCGTTCCCCTCGGATCGTCTCTGTCGGTTCTGACGATATTCCCCTTTAAAATGGCTCGCTGAACATCTTCAATGTCTAGCCCATCTTCGGCCATCTCTTCCATCGCATGCGCTGACATATCATACTGACGCAGCCGAATCTTCTCTCTAATTCGCTCAATTCTGCTTGGTGGCATCTCTTAAGTCCATTCTCTCCGCTAAATCCGAGAAGTTTTTTTGCCTCTTTGTTTTTAAGGGATCAGCAGAAACATGCTGAGTACTTCTCGGGGGAAAATATCCCCTTTAAATACACTAACTTAAGCAACATCGTGTCGCGACCAACCCCGGCTAACCCGGCGCGCCAATGACCTTGACGCGAAGCGCCGCCGCGCGCTTCGCGCGCTCGGGTTGAGCCGGTTGTTATGCGGCTACCCCTGAGTCAGCAGGTCACATTGAGATAGATCAACACGAACTTGCCTCTAATCAGGTTCCAGTTTGTCCAGATCCAGTCTTTTTGGGATTGTCGTAAGCCGTCGTTTGGCCCTTTAACCTCTGCGAAAAACCAAAACGATTCCTCAGAGTTCCAAACCAGTACATCCGGCGCGCCAGAGGCATGCCGAGCTTCTCTCCCAATTTCACTCGGGTCTTCATAGTAAGGAAACACCGCTTCGATCAACCCGTCGAATTCCTCTTCGGCAACACATTCGCCAAGTTCAAGAACACTTGCAAACGAATCAAATCGCAACTCGCTAATTTCTTTCTGTTTTTCTAATACATCATTCAAGATGACCTGGCGCCAAAAATGCTCACTCGAAAAATGTTTTTTGTACATTGACATCATTGTTTCTGGTCCGTGCTCCTTCAACTGCCAGTAGAGAGAACGGAGGTCATCAGCACGCTCTTTCGTCAGATCTCCCTCGCAATCTTCTGGCTCCATTTCCACCCATGGCGGTGTGTAGATGAGGCTCCGAAGAAGGTCCGGGGATAACCGGACGGATAAAACGGAGTGAGCGAAGTTCGTGTCTTGCTAGACTTCATGCCTATGCTAGCCCGACTTTCGCAATTCGCCTGGTTTTAGGGCAATTTTTGCCCGATTTT
>CAZDYX010000578.1:0-1684 GCA_964509775.1 uncultured Desulfobulbia bacterium
CCCCTTCAGGGCTACACCCGTTACAATTGTAACCTGTTATCCGCACAGGTCGAAAGTTTTTAAACTGTTACCCTATCAGCCGGCAGGTTATATCCAGGAAAGAGAAGGAGGCGTGCATGCAAGAAACTAAGGTGTTACGGAATGTTGTGTTATTGGGCCAGGGCGGGACAGGAAAAACCTCGTTGGCCGAGGCCCTGTTATACACTGCCGGCAAGACGAGCCGTCTGGGTAAGGTTGATGACGGCACCTCGGTCATGGACTTTGAACCGGAGGAGATCAACAAGAAAAGCACCATCAATTCTGCCTTTCATCACTGTGAATGGAAAAAGCACTCCCTTTTCTTGACCGATACCCCTGGTGACGACAATTTTTTTACCGAGGTCATCATTGCCACCCGGGTAGGGGATGCGGTAATCCTGGTTTTCGATGCCCAGTCCGGGATCAAATACCAAACCGAAAAGATTGCTTCCTTAATAACGGAACGAAGGCTGCCGGGAATTATTTTTATCAATAAATTGGATAAGGAACGGGCCGATTTTAATACCACCCTTGCGGCCATAAAAAGGTCGATACCTCTGAAACCGGCCGTAATCCAACTCCCCATAGGTTCGGAGCAGAACTTCCGGGGGGTCGTTGATATTATCCAGGGCAAGGCCTATTATTTTGAGGGGGGTTCGAGCGGCAAGGTGAAGGTCGATGCAATTCCTGCTGATTTGGCGGATGAGGTCCGGATTGCCAGGAATGAACTTATGGAAACCGTGGCCGAGACCAGTGATTCCCTCATCGAACGGTTTCTCGAGGAAGGAGAACTTACCCCCGAAGAACTCCAGGAAGGCCTTAAGCACGGGACCAAGATCGGCGCGATTTGTCCGGTATGCCTGGGCGGGGCGACCGGAAATCTCGGCACGGAACTCCTTTTAAATATCATAGTTGACCTTTTACCCTCTCCCCTCGAACGGACGGCCGAGATCGGGACCAATCCCAAAACCAAAGAACCGGTGGAACGAAGGCCAATACCGGAGGACCCCTTTTCGGCACTGGTATGCAAGACCACCACCGATCCCTATGCCGGGAAATTGACCATCTTTAAGGTCTTTTCCGGGACGATCACGGCCGATTCATCCTTCTATAATGCCACCAAGGAGATCTCGGAAAGGTTCGGGCAGCTCTTTGTCCTGGAAGGAAAGTCTCAGAAGCCGGTGCCTGAGGCAGGCCCTGGGATGGTGGTGGCGGTGGCCAAATTAAAGGAAACCGGTACCGGCGACACCCTGTGTACAGAGGCTGCCCCGGTCGTGCTTCCCGGGGTTACCCCGGCACCGCCGGTTATGTCCTATGCCGTCACCCCAACTAAAAAAGGCGATGAGGAAAAGGTCTTTTCCGCCATCGCCAAGATGCTGGAGGAAGACATTACCCTAAGGCTTTCCCGGGAACCGCAGACCAGGGAGATCATTCTCTCCGGCGTGGGACAGGTCGAGCCGGATATAATAGTGGAGCAGCCAAAACGCAAGGAAGGAGTGGAAATGGAGTGTTTGCCCCCCAAGGTTCCCTATAAGGAGACCATCCGCGGCAAGACCAGAATCCAGGGGAAATACAAGAAACAATCGGGCGGCCGGGGTCAGTACGGTGATACCTGGTTGGAAATGGAACCCCTCCCCCGGAGCAGTGGCTTTCAGTTTGTGGACAA
>CAZDYX010000579.1:0-1666 GCA_964509775.1 uncultured Desulfobulbia bacterium
CGACCTGCTGGGTATAGACAGCGGGAGGAAGGTCGGCGCGGAGACAGCGCATTGGCAGATCACGTCGACAGGGGATATAACACTGGTAGCGGGCAATCACGCGGTAGGCACGGCAATAGACGCGAAGGGAACGCAGCGTGTATTACAGAACTATAGGGTAAGTAGATGTCAATAAATAACATTTACAACTGATGCTACTTTAGATATAATACTTGAGTATGGAAAAGACTCCCACGCTCAAGCAGAGGTTTGTAAAACTGTGGCCGCATTTGAATGAACGCGGCAGACGGATGTTTGCGGCAAATGAGGCTTTACAATTTGGATATGGGGGCATTTCACAAGTTAATCGAGTCTGTGGGTTGTCCCGTGTGACGATCAGCAAAGGCATACAAGAGTTGGAGAATGATCCATTACCTGCGGGTCGTATTCGTCGAGCGGGAGCAGGACGGCCAGAAATTACCAGGCAATATCCAGGTTTGCCACGAGCCTTGGAAGCCTTGGTGGAACCACTATCTCGGGGGGATCCGCAGTCACCCTTGCGTTGGACATGTAAAAGCACACGTATATTAGCGCAGGAGCTTACCGGTCTGCGTCATCGAGTCAGCCACGAGAAAGTCGCCCAGCTCCTTCGCGGCATGGATTATAGTCTCCAAGGTAACCGAAAGACGGAAGAAGGCGAGGACCATCCTGATCGCAACGCGCAATTTGAATATATCAATGAACGAGTCTGCAAGGCCTTGAGAGCAGGCAAACCCGTCATTTCTGTGGATACGAAGAAGAAAGAATTAATCGGAAATTTTGACAACAATGGTCGCCAATGGCGCAAGTCGAAATCTTTCAGGAGGGTTAATGGGCATGATTTTCCTGATCCAGATATACCGCGCGCCTATCCTTATGGGGTTTATGATCTTAAGCGCAACACTGGTTTTGTGAATGTGGGAACCGATCATGATACGGGGACTTTTGCGGTGGCTTCTATTCGAGGGTGGTGGCGTCACGAAGGCAAGCGGCTCTATCCGAAGACTGACAAACTTCTGGTCACGGCTGACGGCGGAGGTAGCAACGGCTACCGACTGCGTCTTTGGAAGATAGAATTACAAAAATTCGCGGATGAAACAGGCCTTTCCATTGCCGTCTGTCATTTTCCACCGGGCACAAGCAAATGGAACAAAGTAGAACATCGCTTGTTTTCATTTATTTCTTCAAACTGGCGGGGAGAACCACTACAGGACTATGAAACTATTGTGCAGTTGATTGCCAACACAACCACGGCTAAAGGACTTGTTGTCACCTGTCGGTTAGATCATCGTAAATATCCCACAGGTCGGAAGGTAACGGATCAGGAGTTTGCCGCGGTTAATCTCAAACCCCATACGTTTCATGGTGAATGGAATTATATGATTCGTCCAAGATGTGCAACTCTACCAAAGATGTAAAGTTAATTTATTGACAATGCCTAACCGCATCGCCGGTACTATAATAAAAAGTAGTGTCAGAAACAATACCTTAATTACGTTATTCTTATTTCTCATCCTTCTGCCGCCCCTTTTCCCCTTAACCGTACCAGATATATTATTAGCCTTTATACCACTTTTTGTAGCTGTTGATGCGATCGGAGTTCTGCCGATTTTTGTCTCGCTTACGAAGGGGCTTAAAAGACGGGAAA
>CAZDYX010000580.1:0-1643 GCA_964509775.1 uncultured Desulfobulbia bacterium
ACATTTTCAACAAGATAGGCAAACTCACAACATAAGGGTCACATCTTAAAAATTATGTTCCTGTCGCCTCTTTCTCAAGGTCTCGACATAATGCAAGACGCTTTTCCGTTCTTTTTCGGTTAAATCGTAAACGTCTAGTTTAGATTGCATGATTATTTCTCCTCGGCCTGTTCTCGGGCTTTCACGGCCTCGCGCCATACATCAAGGCTTCCCAGTTTAACCGCTACGTCCGCTCCCATATTTTCAAGCATCATACCCAAAAGAGCTAGGAAGGGGTCAAGTCTGCCTTTGACTTTTCTAATTCAAAAAAGACTGATCTGGGGGACGGTAATGAAATTATGCGTTTCTCTTGTTTGGAAAAAGGGGGCGGATTTTTTGGGGTGATATCAGCTCGTGAACCGTGTGCACTATTTATACTGCAGCGCGATGTTCCTGTTCCACCGTGAGTTTCATACCAACGGCTTTCAACACGGCAAGCAGGGTTTTGAGTGTCGGGTTTCCTTTGGGCGATAGTGTCCGATAAAGCGATTCGCGGCTGATCCCTGCTTCAGCGGCAACTGCCCCCAGGCCGCCACAGGCTTCAGCAACCGTGCGAAGCGCGAGAAGAGCTGCGGCACGGTCATCGGGGTTGTCGAGCGATTCCATGGCGGCCTTCAGATATTCGACAGCCAGTTCATGATCTGCCCGCAATTCGTCCACTTCACGTTCATGGTGAGAAACGGCAGCTTTTATTTTTTTTATCATCCTTGTCTCCGTTTCCAATCTTCCCAATATTCCTTGGCGATCTTGATATCTATAGGCTGTGATTTCTTGGAACCACCGCACAACAAAACCACAACCATCTGACCATGGCGACCAAAGTACACTCGATAACCAGCCCCAAGGTGTTCCCGTAATTCTTGCACCCCTCCGCCAACTGGGGAACCGTCGCCGAAATTTCCTGCCTCCAAGCGTCTGAGGCGGACACGAATTTTGGCTTGGGCCTGTTTGTCTTTTAGAGACTGGAGCCAATCGGTCAAAGGCTCTTTACCATCTTCAGTCTGGTATCGAAAAACTTCGATCATGGTACAAATGTAGCCTAAAAGTTACTGAATAGCAAGTGGGTTATTGTGTCTTAAAATGAAGGGGAACATGATATTTCGGATGCTAACAGGCGCTCTGTTAATGGCAACCCCGGTCCGGTCCGGCGACTACACGGCCGGTAACGGAACGGTTACCGATAACGTCACCGGCCTCATCTGGCAGCAGCAGTGTGAGTTGCGGCGTTGTTACTTGCGTAGCGTTGCGGCTCAGCTCTCAATCTTTTGCGAAACTCGCGTTGTTCATTTATCTGGCAAAATAATATCGATCTTCAATTTAGCCTGTATTTCGGGAGCTGTAACAGCGGAGCATGTCTATCCTCGGCTTGTCGCAGCAGAAATCCTGACCACCTCGTCGGAGACGACCAAAGGCCCGCGTCTGCGGGCGACTCCACCCGCAAACGAATGGAATAACGATAGCACTCCGAAGGGGTGCCAGTATTAAGTGAGCTAATGGCACGCGCCCCCTCCTTCAAGTATAATCCCGCCGCACCAGGACATCACGCGGCTTGGCGCCGTCCGCCGGCCCCACCACGCCCTCCTTTTCCATGATCTCGATCATGC
>CAZDYX010000581.1:0-1640 GCA_964509775.1 uncultured Desulfobulbia bacterium
GTTGCCCTGGGCTGATATGTCATGCCCCTTTGGGGCTACCCGCACAGCTCGAAAATTTTCCATATCTTTTTTCTTTTTATTAAAACAGGTACAATGAAAAAGTTCGGGCGAGTATGATCGCAAAAGAGCTGGTCCCCTGGGGTCGAGCGAAAATTTTTTTCCGTATTCAGAAGATGATGTCCCAACACCTTCCACTCTATCCGGTTGTTTTACCCTTGGATCTTCAATCTATGTCCACGAAGGAAAGGGTTATGGCCATGCACCGTTTCAGCCGCGAGGCCTTGACGCTCAGTGCCGGGCGGACCGGCATCTCCCTGCCGCCATTGGAAAAGGATGGCTGGGGCGCCCCCATGGTCTTTGGGGACGGCTATTATTGGTCCCTTTCGCACAAGCCTTCCGGCTGCGCGGCAGTGGTCGGCCAGGGCCGGATGGGTATTGACATCGAGGAGATCCGGACCCGTGGTCAAGGGGTCATGGATTATGCGGTTACCAAGGAAGAGTGGGCGCTCCTGGGCGAACAATCATGGCAGAACTTTTTTATTCTTTGGACGGCCAAGGAGGCGGTACTTAAGGCCGAGGGAATTGGTCTTGCCGGGCTTTCCCGCTGTTGTCTTGTGAGGCGCCTGGGCGCGGACGAACTGGCCCTTGATTTTACCGGGAGGCCCTGGCTGGTCTCCTATAAGGTATTGGGCGGGCATGTCGTGGCCCTGGTAAAACAGGAGGGTCAAGAGATTATCTGGGTGATGGCTGATGGCCGGCGAGCAGGCGCAAGCGGAAATTTGTCAAGTTCATCTTGATCTGTTCAGTGGACCGATGGATCTTCTCCTCTCGCAGGTCAAGGCGGAAAAACTGCCGATTTTTGATATCTCCCTGGCCCTCGTTACCGCGCAATATCTTGCCTATCTCGACATGCCTTGTTTGACAAACATGGGGACGGCAAACGTGGGGGCGGCGGGCGACTCTCTGCTTATCGCCGCCACCCTCATACACTATAAGTCCAAGATGTTACTCCCCGTACCGGTGCAGGAAGAGGATGAGGAGGAGATGCCGTTTGCGGGACCATCCTTCCAGGACCTGGCAAGTCTTCAAGATGCGGCCCGATTTCTTGAAGAACGGGTGTGGCTTGACCGGGATGCCTTCTCCCGGCAGGGAGACTGGGAACTGGTCGAGATGGAAGGCGGCCAAACGGAAAAGGATGAGGCCGTTACGGTCGGACTCTTCGATCTTTTGGAGTCGTTTCGCCGCATCATGGCTAATGCCCGGAAGGATGAACCCTATGCCATCACTTTTAACGAGGCCAGCCTTGCGGACCGGATCAATGAGATTGCGGCCATGCTGGCCGCAGCCTCCCGTCTCACCCTGACCGGGATCCTCGGCGAGGATCCGACGAGAATCTTCATCATCCTTACCTTTCTTGCCCTTCTGGAGCTGGTCAAGGGAGGTCAGGTCCTGATGCGGCAAGAGGAATTCGAGGGCGAGATCTTTCTTTTTACCCCTTAAGGACTAGTATTCAGGAGTCAGGAGTCAGAATTCAGAATGAAAAGATAGTCCGACCTCTATTCCAAGGCGGACTATGCCCGCAACTCAAGTTGTCTTGTTCCACTGCAAAACGAATTTCGAATGTCGAACAAGGAATTTCG
>CAZDYX010000582.1:0-1617 GCA_964509775.1 uncultured Desulfobulbia bacterium
AGAACGGACAAAAATAGCTGGGGAATGTACAACTATTCCCGGACAATCAAAGCTGACCCGTCGGGAAGTGAGTTTTTATGCCGGCTGAGGAGATCAGATCCGAAAAATCGGCTCATAAGCCGGCAAATTGTCTTAAAAAAGATAACCATTGGCCAAATAGTCTGTTTTGAGGGCATAACTGCCCATCCACCCTTGCCTGAATTTTTCAGACAGGTAGCCTGATCTTTGAAATAAATACCGGTCTTGTCTCGTTACTGGGGTAACGGCACCGGTTTATGGTCCACAAGGGCGCGATACAACTCCTCCATGGTTTCAATGTGGAATTCATGGAATTTGCTTCGAACCTTTTCCCAAAGGGATCTCTTGGTCTTCCATTTTTTCCAGGCCGCCTGGAAAAGTGGGCAGCACAATTGCTGAATCTGGTCAACCAGAAAGGCCAGCATCATCAGCAGGACGAACACCTCGCTGAGATGCTGCTTGCCCAGGCCGAAGTTATGGCCGAACTGGTAGCCCTGGTTCTTCAGGGTATTGAACGTCTCGTTCTCTATTTTCCATCTGGCACGGGCGCCGCGCATAAACTGGTAGACATTCTCTTCGGTGATGTCCAAATCCGTAATCCAGCTAAAATGCTGCTTTTTGCCGGTTTTTGCATTGATCTCCCAATATTCGACAAAGGTTACACGCTTATCCTGGTTCGATTTGTTGAGCGGGGCATGATACACGATGCGGAAACAATGGCTTATGTCCGTATCTTTCTCGTCATCGATGGTCAGCTCGATTGCCTCACCATTTTCTACGGCTTGATCGACATACTGAAAGAGAAATTTGTGGTCGCCCTCTTTAACTCCCAGGATATAGTGAAGATTATGCTGCTCAAGATCTTCAAGGTGGGGTGCATTGGAACTGAGCGAGTCCTCGTTGACAATGAATTTCAAGTGCGGATGATCCCTGCGTAATTTTTCAAGCAAACGCCTGATGGCGTTACGTTCGCAATCGTTTTTTGTCTTTCCGTCCTGTTTCCTGATCGTCTCGGGACAAAGAACTATCGCCTCTTTATAATCAGGATGAACAACGGCCGCTCCGACCGTCTGGAGGTAATAAGTGACTTCTCCCGTCTTTGAGTTGACTTTTTCCATGCACGCCTCGGAATGCAGCGTCTTGGATGAAAAATAACCGGTACCATCGAGATTCAACAGGTAGCCAACGTCCATGAACACCATTTTTTCAAGAACCTTACCGCGTTGCAACGCCCGGAATGCATCCTTGAACAGCGGCCGGAGATCATTGGGGTCGACACCGTCCAGAATTTCACGCATCGAGGTATCGCAGGGAATGTTGCCCATACCGTATATCGTTAGAAGGTTTTGCGGCGCAAGACGCCGCTCATCAAAGGCCAACAATGAAGGGTCTTTGAGGGAAAACATGGCAAAACCTGACATCAGGGCATCGGCAAGTGAAATTGTCACCTCCCCCGGCCGATGGTCATTAATTTTCCCGAAACCGGTTCTCATGGTTGCAAAGAGAGCATCCGCATTCAGGTGCTGGCGCAATTTGATTTTCTCGTTGCGTATGATTTCTCTTTCCCGTGCTTTCATAAGTGTTCTTCGATAGTTAGAC
>CAZDYX010000583.1:0-1587 GCA_964509775.1 uncultured Desulfobulbia bacterium
TGCGCCTCATCCCGCCCCGCAGGTTTACCCTGGAGCAGGCGATGGAATATGTAAATGACGATGAACTCGTAGAGGTAACCCCCCAGTCCGTTCGATTACGCAAGCGGGAGTCGGGGAAATAGAGGTGCTCATCATCCTGACCGATCCCAACGATAAAATCAATTTGTTAGGCGTTTTTTGCCGTAACCAGACGATCAGCGGGGCATTAATGTCGGGTTACGCTATCGCTAACCTGACCTACGAACTAAAATGGACGGGTAGCGATCCGGATGCCCCGTACTTTTCACTTGAAAACTACCGAAAATCCATTCATTGTGGGATATGGACCACGACCACAGCTACAAGAATCTCTTCTCACACCCTGAGATGGTGGCAGACCTGCTGCGCGGTTTTGTCCACGAGGAATGGGTGGCGGCCGTCGTCTTCGCCACCCTTGAAAGGGTGAACGGAAGCTATGTGACCGATGACCTCAGGGAGCGGGAGGATGATATCATCTGGCGGGTGCGTTGGGGCAAGGATTGGCTCTACGTCTATCTGCTCCTGGAGTTTCAACCCATGTAGACCGGTTCATGGCAGTAAGGATCATGACCTACCTGGGGCTCCTCTACCAGGATATCATTCGAACCGGTTTGCTCACAGCCAGTGACAAGCTGCCCCCTGTGCTCCCAGTGGTGCTCTATAACGGCGGACCCCGCTGGAACGCGGCCGAGGATGTCTCGGCTCTGATCCAAAACGCGCCGGGCGGGCTTGGGAAATACCGGCCATCGTTGCGCTACCTGCTTCTTGATGAAGGCCGGTACGGCAATAGTGAACTTGCGGCCTTGCGAAATTTGGTAGCAGCGCTTTTTCGGCTCGAAAACAGCCGGACGTCCGCGGATGTGAGCCAGGTGTTGGAGAATCTGATCACTTGGCTTGGCGCGCCAGAACAGGCGAACGTACGGCGGGCGTTTACCGTGTGACTCAAAAAGGTCTTTTTGCCAGGACATCTGCCTGGTGTGGAGATTACAGAGATTCAGGACATTCAGGAGGTGAAAAGTATGCTTGCAGAGCGCGTGAAGGAATGGACCAGGGACTGGGAAAACCAGGGGCTGCAGAAAGGGCTGCAGAAAGGCAAGGCTACGTTGTTGCTTAAACAGGTGGAATGTAAATTTGGCGTCGTGGATGAGGCAACCCGGCAGCGGATCACAGCCGCCACCTCGAAGCAGCTAGAACGATGGGGGGAAAGGATCTTGACCGCAATAACGCTGGAAGAGATGTTGGGCTGATACCGGACGAACTCAATATTGATGCATTCTCTCGGACGTCATGTGCAATCATGCCATCTGTCTGGTCGAGTATCATTCCTTCTCGGACGACCGGGTAAAGAAGTTCAAGATCGACCCCCTCCATTTTTTCGAGCGCGACGGCTGGCTCTATCTTTTTGTCCGCACGACCAATCAGGTAGGGATGGTACTTAAATAGGACCGAAGATTCTTCTTCTCGTTTAACAGGCCCAATTTTTTCCTAAGGTTATGTCGATGAAACAAGATGGTGTTGATAGACACCCGCATAATGCTAGAAATCGCCTTGTTTGATCTGCCTTCTTTG
>CAZDYX010000584.1:0-1586 GCA_964509775.1 uncultured Desulfobulbia bacterium
TCTTGACGACTGGGCAGCGTATTGTCTGAACCGCCCCAGGAAAATGAGGAAAGAAGACCCATCAGGGCTGCAATGGCAAATATTGTTTTGATTTTCATGGCGCTCGACTTTATAATGCCCCTATTCGGGCCAGGGTGATCAGCGGCCCGGTGTTAATGATGATTATTTCAGCCATGGGCAATAAAATCCAGTTCTTCCTCTGCGTCCTCTGGTCTGAGGTTGATCATCGAAACACCGATACGACGCAGGGAAAAGAGGAAGTCAACCCTTCCTTTGCCGCACAACTTGGCCGCCTGCCCTGAAGTAAGTTTTCCAAGTTCATAGAGTTTTGCAGCCAGGAGAAAACGAGCCTCCGCCGCAAACTCCTCCGGCGAAAGCGCTACGCTGAAAAGCAAATCATCACCGTAGTCGATTGTCAGCTTGTGTTGCATTAATCCCCCTTGCGTATTCGCGATTATTCCTTAATCTCGTCTACCAAGGATCTTTCACCCTGGTCATGCCCGAAAACAAAGCCTTAACTCATTGGTATCGTGATATTTTCTACGCTTTCTGCCTTAGCTCTATATGCGGTTAAAGCAGGTTATGTAGTTCCTTTACCGCACAACTGGAAATTCGGCAACCTAAATGCCACCATGAATCTGTGACACCAGTTGGGGGAGGTGGCCTTTTCAGCGATTTTCCCCGTTTTTTTGTGACCCCAAATCGCTTCGGAGAACGTGTCCAGCACGCTGTAGACGTTTATCACCGCACACGATGGCACAGAACGGTTAATTACCGCATTCCGATGCTACCTTGGTTTCCGCCCGGTAAACGTTTTAACCGCCGCCGTCAGACCCCATGCTCCTTTTTCAGATTTTCAATACGTGAATCGATATTCTGAACGATACGTTGCAGTTCATGCTTGAGGCCAGTGAATTTTCCGTGTCCCCCCAGGGTGATGGGCTGGCCGTTCGCGTCGAGACCCGCCCAGATCATTTTAAAATCATGGAGACGTTCGTTCTCCATGGAGGGAATTCTGTTGTTTTTCCCGAAAGAATTCGTGGTGCACTGTTTCATGGCGGACATGACAGTGTTCACGAGCGATTCCCTTGATTCCCCTGGCACTTCCAATTTCTCCATTGCCCAATCCACATGTTTTCTTAGCATCAGGCTGCCCATGCTGGGCGGATGTTCCATCTCGAAGAGCAGTTCTTTTCCGGCATCTGTCCGGTTAAGCATAAACTTGCGAACTTCACCAAGTTCCTTGGGAGGATCAATGGTGCCGCCAAACCTCCTTGCGGGGATTGCCGAACTCTACGATATCGAGCCGAAAGATCTCAGATGGCGCACCAAGAAGACAATAGTGTCGGAAGCGCGGGCGGTATTCTGTTTCACCGCCGTAAGGAGGCTCGGTGTGAGTGGTGCGGCTGTGGGGAGATGCTTAATATAAGACGATCCGCCGTGAGTCAGGCGGTACGCCGCGCTGCTCTTCTCCTGATAGAGCCCCTTCCGTTAATTAAAAACTTGAAGGCTTTTTGTCGGATAAATAAACAACGTCCCCGTCCCCCCGTGCCCGATATCGAGGAGTGGCCGGAAAAAATGAGGCT
>CAZDYX010000585.1:0-1503 GCA_964509775.1 uncultured Desulfobulbia bacterium
ACGTGGACTTCACCGACGAGAATACCACGTGGTTTAAAAACTGCAGGGAGTCCGGGGATATTGAGATGATTACGGACTACAACAATGGGGAACTGCTGATCAAGGAATACGGCGGGAACTATCCGGTAAGGATTTATGACACATCCCGAGCCACCATCGGGTACAAGCAGAAACAGGCCAAAAAAGTGCTGATGCAAGCACTGCGGGAGTAAGCTGGGAGCGTACAACCGTCCGGAGAAATTATATAGTCGTCCTATGGGTTCCCTCTATTTCTCCGGCCATTGATAAAAAAAACTGGGTGATTCCTCCATCACCTTCATACGTCCACAGTTTGGGGTGGTCAATTTTCGGTTAGCACGGGTGGTCAATTTTCGGTTGTCATTCCTAACTTTTCCCGGTACTGCCGGCCATAGCGGCGGAAGATATCCGCCAGCTCCGGCATCGGCGGCTAAAGATCGGCCATCAAGCGATTGATGGTTTGCGCGGCCGATGACTGTGCCTTGTCGGTCAGATGGGTATAGACCGAGGTGGTGGTTGGGGTATTGTGACCGAGATACTCCTGAATCAAGCGCAGGTTGACGCCAGCCTCGAGCAGATGCGTGGCATATGAATGCCTGAGAGTGTGCACCGTGGCTCGCTTATGGATGCCGGCCTCGATCCGGGCTTGGCGGAAGGCGTTTTGGACACTGGTTCTGGAGAGCGGTTCGTTGCTGATGGGCATGTCAAGGCCGCAACGACCCGGCGAGGGAAAAATCCAGGTGGGGTTGCGATGGGCCTTCCAGAACTCACGCATGAGTTCGAGAGTCTTGGGCGGCAACGGCACATAGCGGTCTTTGGAGCCCTTGCCGTGGATATGAAGCAGCAGGCGGCCACTGTCGACATCTTCAATCCGCAGGGAAATGCCTTCCTGCAGGCGAAGACCGCAGGAGTAAATAGTTGAAAGACAGGTGCGATACCGCTCCAGGCGGATCAGGCCGATAATCTTGCGGACCTCCTCGACGCTGAGGATAACCGGCAGCTTCTTCTCTCTTTTGGGGCGGATAAGCTTGACCGACGGCCAGTCGCGCCTGCTGGTGTAGTTGTAGAAAAATTTGATGCCGCATAGGGCAATGGTGACGGTGGCCCTGGCGTACTTTTTGACATTGGTGAGATAGAGGAAGTATTGCCGGAGTTCTTCCTCGGTGATCTGATCGGGGGACTTGTGATAATGTTCCGCCAGTTTGCGGACTGAGCGGACATACGAATCCTGGGTTTTTTTGGACATGCCGCGCAGTTGCAAGTCTTCGATCATGCGCTTTCTCAGTGGTGTGGCCATGGTATACCTCCTTTTTTTGTTTTGGATGAACAAAAAAGACTACTTAAGAGGTATATCGGGCGGGATAGGGGTGGGTGTTTAACTGAAAAACGGTAATATGCTGAAATGCCGTGTAAATCTGCGCGAAGCGCTTAGTTCAACGTTTATGTGTAGTCAAGGGGCCGATGCTTCCGACCATGAGAGAACAT